>DATIQP010000747.1:0-7974 GCA_035470765.1 Polyangiaceae bacterium
CGAGCCGCTCGTCGAGCGCGTTCATCGCGCGGCGGAGCAGCCGCGCGCGTGGGACTCGTGCCTCGAGCTCACCGAGGGCCGCCGCGTCCACTCCGACCTCGCGCAGCGTCCGGAGGGCCTCGTCGACCGCGTCGACCGTGCGCTGGATCGCTGCCGGCCCTCGCACGCGGATCCGCTCGGCCGCGAGCACGTCGGGCAAGGCCTCGGCGAGCGCCAGCCGGCGGACCACGTCGGTGGCGAAACGTGCGTCCACCAGCACGGCGCGCGCGAGCCGCTCGCGAAGCGTCCGCCGCGTCTCGGCCCTCGCGCCCGAGGCCGCAGCGATCTCCACGTGGCGCTCGGTCGGGACGACGAGCAGCTCGCTCATGGAGCGCCGGGGTCCGCGCGTGCGGGCAATCCGAGCACTTCCTTGGCCGCGTCGGGCGCGTAGAGCGTGGCGTAGGCGAGCTCGCTCGCGAGGACGCGCTTGACGTAGCCGCGCGTCTCGTCGAACGGGATCTGCTCGATCCACAGATCGAAGTCGTCTCCGGGGCGGGCCTTGAGCCACGCGCGCACCGCTCCAGCGCCCGCGTTGTAGGCCGGGATCGCGAGCGCGGGATTGCCGCCGAAGGTCACGCGCAGGCTCGCGAGCAGCTGCACGCCGAGCGTGATGGACGTGCGCGGCTCGTGGAGCGCGGCGTCGTCCGTGGGCATCGTGCCCTTGGCGATCAGGCGCGCGGTCGCGGGCATGAGCTGCATCAGGCCGTGGGCGTTGGCCGGGCTGCGCACGTCCGCGATGAACGCGGACTCCTCGCGCATGACGCCCCAGACGAGCGGCGCGGGCACGTGATCGTCCGTCGCCGCCTTCTCGACGTCGTCGAGAAACGCTCGCGGGAACGCGGCCTCCCACGCGAAGCGCCACCGGCCCGCGGGGAAGTGCGAGAGGTAGTCCGAGAGGCGGCCGCGCGCGAAGGAGTGGCCCACGTCCGCCGCCCCGGCCCGGTCGAAGAGCGACGCCACGACCCACACGAGCTCGGGCTCCGCGGCGTCCACGAGCGCGCCGCTCGCGAGAAACTCCTTTCGCGCGGCGTCGGTCTCGCCGACCTCCAGCAGCGCGACGGCGCGCGCGAACTCGGGCTTTTGCATCTCCGGGTGATCGTGGGTGATGAACGGGCCCGGGGGCTCGGCCGCCTCGGCCGATTCGAGCGTCGCGCGCGCGAGCGCCGCGTCCACCTCCGACAGGCGCGCGTACGACTCGGCCATGTAGAACGCGAGCGGGAAGCCCTTCACGACGTCGACCCACCGACGCTTCGCGTCCTCCAGGTCGCCGGTCTTGGCGGCGACGCGCGCGCGGAAGTACGCCGCTCGCCCCGCGATCGCCCAGTGGTGGCTCGTGGCGTCGATGCCCGCGGCGCGGTCGAGCGGGGCCTTGGCGCCCTCCCACTCGCCCCGCGCCATGCGATCGAGCGCGACGCGGAAGAGCGCCTCGCTGCGCATGTCCCCCTCCGGGTAGTCGTCCGGCAGGGTCGAGAGGAGCGACTCGAAGCGCGCCACGTCGCCGCGGTCGTGCAGGATCATCGCCGTCGCCAGGCGCGCGTCGTCCGCGAGCCTTTGCTTCGAGAACTCGCTCTCGATGCGACCGTACCGCGCGAGCGCCTCGTCGGGGCGCTGCGCGGCGTTGCTCGCCTTCGCGCCGTTGAAGAGCGCGCTCGCGAGCGCCTCGCCCTGGTTCGCGCAGGCGCGGATCGCGTCTCCCCACGCGTCGGCGCGCAGCTCCGCGGGCTTGGCTGGCCCGTTCTTGTGCGCCTTGGCGAGGATCTGCGCGCGGGTCGTCTCGGCCCGGCAGGCGAGATCGGAGCCGTCCTTCTTCTCCTTCGGCGGGACTGCGCGGACGACGGCCTCGATCTCCCCGCGCGCCTTGTCGGCCTGGTTGGCGTCGAGCAGCGCGCGCGCGCGCTTGATGCGCTCGTCGAGAGAGAGCTCGGACGGCAGCGACGGATCGAGGGCGACCGCGTTGTGGCGGAGGGTCTGCGCCTGCGTCGTGTCCTCGAACGTCGGCGCTTCGACGAGGATGCGCGCGGCGAGCTCGTACGCCTCGCGCGCGTGGGACTTGGCGTCGCCGTCGACGCCGTCGAGCAGCGCCGCGGCGAGGCGCGCCGCCGTGTCGACCCACCGCGTGCCGCGCGGGTGCTTGGCGAGGTGGTCGCGCCAGATCGGGATGGCCTTCGCGCGATCGCCGAGCGCCGCCGCGGCCTCCGCCGCCACGAGCCTCGCCTCGTCGCCGAGCACGAACGACGGAGCGACGGCCGTCGCGCGCGACGCGGCCTCGTCCGCCTTGCCCGCGCGCTCCCACGCCTCGGCGGCGCGGAGGCGAGCGTATTCGGCGAGGGTCTCCGTACCGCCGTCGGCGCCCAGGGCCGCGTCGAACGCCTGCGCGGCGCCGAGGTCGTCGCCCGCCGAGGCGCGCAGCCTGCCTTCGACGTATCGCGCCTCGAAGAGCTGGGATCCCGAGAGCGACGCCAGCGCCAGCGACGCCTCCAACGACTTCGCCGCGTCCGCGTGCCTGGCCGACGCCTCGAATGCGCGGGCCTCTGCGAAGCGCGGATCGCCGAGCACGACCCAGATCGCCGGGCCCTCGACGGCCGGCGCTCCGCCGTCCCGCAGGGCGGCGCTCGCTTCCATGGCGGACTTCGCGTCGCCCGGGGCCTCGCGGCCTCCCGCGCCGTGACAGGACGCGGCGGCGACCGCTGCGAGGAGAGCTGCCAGGGAGATCAGCCGCGCTTGGGACGCCATACCTCTGCCGCTGCCTCTTCTTCGCGCGACTCGCTCGCGCGCCTCTCGCGGTCCAGAAACCGCTGCTTGTCCTTGTTCACGATCTCCGCGTCCGCCTGGGTGGACGCCAGCGCGCCTCGGGCTTCGCTCTCCTCGAGGGCGGCGCCCTTCTCCCGCTCGGCGGCGCTCGACTCCTGCTGTGCGAGGCGACGCTGCTCGGCGGCGACGCCGATCTCCCAGGCCTGGCCGCGCTGCAGGTCCGCCACGCGCAGGGCTCCCTTCGCGAGCGCCTCCTGCTCGGCATCACGCATCTTCTGGGCCTGCTCCTCGGCCAGCCGCCGCGCCTGTTCGGCCCTCGCCCGCTCGAGTTCGGCCGCCTCCCGGGCCCGCACCGCGGCGGAGAGGCCGCGGGTCTTGTCGTCGACCTGCCGCTCGCGCAACCTCACGAGAGGATCCAGCGGATACTTCCGGCTCGCCATCGTCCACACCGAGTTTCGCACGCAGAAGCATGCAGCACCAACCGATCAAGGAAACGACCTTCCGGGCCACCGTATTCGATCCGGCGCCGCCCGTGAGCCTCGCGTGGGTGCTCGCTCTCGGGTTGCCGCTTTGGGTGCTCGTGGCGCTGGTCGTCACCGGGGTGACGCCGGCCCTCTTCTTGACGGTCCTCGCCATGGTCCTGGCGCTCGGCGCGCGCCCGCGACAGCCGCCGCGCGACGTCGACATCGCGTGCGGCCCCGGCGTGGTGCGGCTCGGCCGGCGCGGTTCCGTGCTGCGGGCGCGCGAGATCCTCGGCGCCACCACCGCGCGCGTCGGAACCCGGGTGAGCCTCGTCGTCGCGCACGCGCACCGCAAGCGGAACCCGATCGTGCTCACGCTGCCGGACGACGCGTCGCTCCACGCCGTCTGCGACAGCCTCGGCATCGGGCATCACGGCTTCGGCATCGTCGACGCCGTCGCTGCGCCGCCCGACGTGGCGTTGTTCCGCTACTGGGCGTCGGCGATCGCGTTCGTGTCGTTGCTGTTCACGATCTTCGGCGCGCCGTTGGGAGCGGGCGCCCCCGAGACGGCCAGCGTCCTGACGGGCCTCGCGACGCTGGCGGCAACCCTCGCGACGATGATCGCCGGCCTCGCCGCGCTGATCGAGGCAGGGGCGAGCCGGCCCATCGTCCGCCTCACGAGCCAGGGCGTCTTCGTGCCCAATGTCGCGTCGGGGTCGACGTTCGTGCCGTTCGTGGCGATCGAGCGCGTGGACGTGACCCCCCACGGGCTGCTGCTGTCGATCCTGAAGGACGGCCGACCCACGCCCGCGCTCGTCCCCGTTCGACGGTCGCGGTGGATACGTGAAGGCCTGGACCACGCCGAGCTCGAGCACGTGGCCGCGCAGCTCCGCGCGGCGAGCGAGCGCGCGCACGGCCTCTTCGCGCTCAAGGACGAGCCCTCCACGGCGATCGAGCTGCTGCGCCGCAGGGCCGGCGAGTCGTTGCGCGCGTGGTACTCGCGACTGGACTCCCTCGTCGCGGGCTCCGCCGGCTACCGCGCGGCCGCGCTGGAGAGCTCCGACCTGTGGAAGGTGCTCGAAGATCCCGAGGCCGAGGCCGACCTGCGCTCCGGGGCCGCGCGCGTGCTCGCGCTGCGTGCCCCCGACATGGCTCGAGCGCGCGTCGGCGACGTGCTGGCGGCGGTCCGCGACGACCGCGTCCGCACGCGCATCGCGGCTTCCCTCGACGAAGACGCCCTCGAGCGCGAGGAGCAGGCCGAAGCCATGGAAGAGAAAAATCACCTCCGCCGTGCCTGATCCGACGGGCGACGAGGTACTCGCGCAGCGCGCGCGCTCCACCGGTGCCGGCGAAAAAACGTTGGGCTATCCTTCGCCTCGTGACGGCTTCGGTGTCATCGCCCGAGTGGGTCGTCGATCGCTATCAAGTCTTCGACGAGATCGCGTCCGGCGGCATGGCCACCGTCTATTACGGGCGGCTGCTGGGCCCCGTCGGCTTCTCGCGCGTCGTCGCGATCAAGCGGCTCCACCCGCACCTCGCCAAGGACCCCGAGTTCGTCGCGATGTTCATCGACGAGGCGCGGATGGCGGCCAAGATCCGCCACCCCAACGTCGTCCCGATGCTCGACGTCGTCGCCACCGACGAGCACCTGCTGCTCGTCATGGAGTACGTGCAGGGCGAGACGCTCGCGCGGCTGATCCGAAAGGCACAAGCCACGGGCGAGCCCATCCCACCGCCCATCGCAGCGTCCATCGTCGTCGGTGCGCTCTACGGCCTGCACGCCGCGCACGAGGCGAAGGGCGACACCGGCGAGCCGCTCGGCCTCGTTCACCGCGACGTCTCGCCTCAGAACATCGTCGTCGGCACCGACGGCATCGCGCGGGTGCTCGACTTCGGCATCGCGAAGGCATCGGGCCGCCTCCAGACGACGCGCGAAGGGCGGCTGAAGGGCAAGCTCGCCTACATGGCGCCGGAGCACGTCCGCGGCGACAAGAAGGTGTCCCGCGCCGCCGACATCTACGCCGCGTCGGTCGTCCTCTGGGAGGCGCTCACTGGCGAGCGGCTCTTCGACGCCGACAACGACGCCGAGCTGCTCGAGAAGGTGCTGAGCGGCCGGACGTCGCAGATGATCTCCGAGCACACGAGCACCATCCCCGGCGAGCTGCAGCCCGTCGTGCTGCGCGGGCTCGCCCTCGACCCGGCCGCCCGTTACGCGACGGCGCACGAGATGGCGCGCGACATCGAACGAAAGACGCGCGTCGCGAGCGCCGGCGAGGTGAGCGAGTGGGTCGAGAAGACGGCCGCCGACGGGCTCGCCGCCCAGGCGCGCAAGCTCGCAGAGATCGCGAGCCGCACGGACATCTCGGGCGAGGTCGAGTCGGGGCCGAAATCCGAGGCCAGGCCCACGACGGGCGGGCCGTCACGATCGCGGCGCTGGGTGCTGCCCCTGTTCGCGGTCGTCCTCGCCGGCGCCGGCGTGGTCGCGTGGAGGCATCACCGGTCCGGTGTCACGGCCGCGCCGGCTCCCGATCCTGTCGCCAGCGCCTCCGCCGCCGCCTCGGCCGATCCCGACGACGGCACGCAGACGGTCGAGGTCGAGGTGGACAACCCGCAGAGCTCGAACGGCGCGGGAGCAGGCGCGCACACGACCGTGCGGCGCCGCGTGCGCGTCCCGCCCCGCTCCGGGATCGTCCGCGAGTTCCCGGCCGCCAAGTCCCAGTGCAACCCGCCGTACGTCATCGACGCCCAGGGCGTAAAGCACTACAAGGTGGAGTGTCTCTAGGCTGGCCGCCGGCGTCTGGGCCGGCCGACGGCGTCTCCACGATGGTCGAACGGAATCACACCGAAGTGCTCGAGCGCGAGGTCCGCGCCAAGGTCCTCGCGGCCGAGCTCATCGTCGTCGACGGCCCCGACGCGGGCCGGCGCCTCCACTTGTCGGAGGGGCTCGCCCGCATCGGCACCGCTCCGTCGAACGATCTTCAGCTCACCGATCCCACCGTCTCGCGCCTGCACGCCGACCTGCGCCTCGCGGAGAACGGCATCCTCGTCCGTGACGCCGGCAGCACCAACGGCACGGTCATCGACGGCCTGCAGGTCGTGGAGGCCACCGTCGGCGCGGGCGCGACGATCCGCGTCGGCAACACGACCCTTCGCGTCGAGATCGGCGAAGAGCCCGTCTTCATCGAGGTGTCCCAGCGCGATCACTTCGGGGATCTGGTCGGCACGAGCATCGACATGCGCCGCGTCTTCGGCGTCCTCGAGCGGGTCGCGCCGACCGAGGCCACGGTGCTGCTCCAGGGCGAGACGGGCACGGGCAAGGACGTCGCCGCCCGCGCCATCCACGCCGCCTCCGCGCGCGCGGACGGCCCCTTCGTCGCGGTGGACTGCGGCGCCATCGCGGAGAACCTGATCGAGAGCGAGCTCTTCGGCCACGTCCGCGGGGCCTTCAGCGGCGCCGTCTCGGACCGTCAGGGGGCCGTCGAGGAGGCCAACGGCGGCACGCTCTTCTTCGACGAGATCGGCGAGCTGCCGCTCTCGCTCCAGCCGAAGCTCTTGCGCGTCCTCGAGACGCGCACCGTCCGCCGCGTCGGCTCGAACACGTCGCGGCCGGTCAACGTGCGCGTCATCGCCGCCACCAACCGGCACCTGCCCGCCGAGGTCAACGCCGGCACCTTCCGCGAGGACCTCTATTATCGCCTCGCCGTCGTCACGGTGGAGCTGCCGCCGCTCCGCGCACGCCGCGAGGACATCATCGTCATCGCGACCCACTTCTACCGCCGCTACCGCGGGCCCGACGCGGCGCTGCCGATGTCGCTCATCGCCAACCTCGTCTCGCGAGAGTGGCGCGGCAACGTGCGCGAGCTGCGCAATTTCATCGAGCGCAGCGTCTCGATGGGCACGCCGAGCCAGCCGCCCCCGCCGACGTCCGAGGTGCCTCCGGCGCTCGGCCCTCTCGAGGCGCTCGTGCCGAGCAACCTGCCGCTGCGCGAGGCGCGCGACTGGTGGGTCGATCAGTTCGAGGCCGCCTACGTGAAGGCCGTGCTCCAGCGAGCCGGCGGCAACGTCACGCGCGCCGCCGAGCTCGCCGGGGTCAATCGCCGCCACTTCCAGCGGATGATGGTCCGCGTGGGCCTGCGCGCCCCGGCGAGTGAGGAAGACTGACCTCGATCGCGGCGGTCAGGGCAGCATGATGCGGCCCGGCGCGCCGCTCGTGCCCGTCTCGGTGTGGCACGAGTTGCAGTCGCCGTTCGTCTGTGGCGTGGTCATGTCGCGCTCGCGGCCCTGGTAGGTGATCTTGATCGTATAGGCGCCGGAGATGCTGCCAGTCGAGGGACCCATGAAGTTGCCCACCGAGTTGGGCGTCAACGTCACGCTGTGGCCCAGCGAGTCGGTCGCAATGATCTGCACGCCCGCGTAGGTGCTCGAGCTCGCGCCGACGCAGTTGTTCGGCTCGTGTGCCGTTGGATAGATCGTGCCCATGAGCGGGTAGATCGGCGGAGTCTCCGTGGCCTGCTTGCTGTGGCAGGAGACACAAGCCTCGCCCGGGAGCATCGTCGACGTTCCGTAGGTCGGACCCTGCGCTCCGCTCGTGCAGACCGTGGCGGTGTTGTACGGGTTGCTCGTGCCGCCGTCGCTCCCGCAGGAGCCCTGCGGATAGCCGCCGTTGATCCACGCGTTGATGGTGTCGATGTCGGCCTGCGCCGGCGCGGGACCGGAGGGCGGC
>DATIQP010000748.1:0-7939 GCA_035470765.1 Polyangiaceae bacterium
CGTGGTGACGCCGTTCTACGACCCGATGGTCGCGAAGGTGGTCGCGTGGGGAGAGACGCGGGACCGCGCGATCGCCGAGCTGGATGGGGCGCTCGCGGGGACCACCCTCGCGCCGCTCGTGACCAACGTGGCGTTCGTGCGCAAGATGCTGGCGAGCGAGGAGTTCCGGTCGGCGCGGTACGACACCGCGAGCGCGGAGACGATCGCGAAGCGCGCGTAGAGGCGGAGGCGGAGTCAGATCGGGTTGGGGAGCGGCTCTCCGCGGGCGAGCGCGAGGACGTTGTCGGCCGCGACCGCGGCCATGGCCTCGCGCGTGGGCCGGTCCGCGCTGCCGATGTGCGGGGTGAGCACAGCGTTCGGCTGGGCGAGCAGGCGCGGGTGGACGCGAGGCTCGTCCTCGAAGACGTCGATGCCCGCCGCGGCGAGAGGGCCGCGCTCGAGGGCGTCGGCGAGGGCGGCCTCGTCCACGCAGGCGCCGCGGGCCGTATTCACGAGCACGCTCCCTGCGCGCATCGACGCGAGGCGCTCCCGCGAGACGATGTGGCGCGTCTCCGACGTGAGGGGGCAGTGGAGGGTCACGAAGTCGCTCGACGTGAACAACTCCTCGAGCGGCACCCACGTGGCCGAGAGGGCGCGTTCCAGGGGCTCCTCGAGACGGCGGCGCTGCGTGTAGAGTACACGCATGCCGAAGCCGCGCGCGCGCCTCGCGACAGCCTGGCCGATGCGGCCCAGGCCGACGATGCCGAGCGTCGCGCGGAAGACGGGAACGCCGAGCAGCGTGGTGGGGGTCCAGCCTGGGAACTGGCCGCCGCGGACGAGGCGATCGCCCTCGGCCACCCTGCGGGCCGCGGCGAGCAGGAGCGCGAAGGCGAGGTCGGCGGTCGCGTCGGTGAGGACGCCAGGGGTGTGGGTCACCGCGACGCCGCGAGCCCTGCACGCGGCGAGATCGACGTTGTCGACGCCGACGGCCACGTTGGCGACGAGGCGAAGGCGCGGGGTGCGCGCGAGCAACGCCGCGTCGATGCGGTCCGTCAGGAGCGACACGATGGCATCCAGCGTTCCCGCATGGTCGGCGAACGCCGCGGAAGCGACGCCGCCTCCCACGACGACGTCGCAGCTGGCCTGCAGCCGAGCGACCGCGTCGCCTGGGAGCGGCCCGGTGACGAAGACCTTCGCCTTCTCCCTCGACCCCACGCTCAGCCCGGGGAGGTCGAGCGGGCCTCGACGTCGTACGGGACCACCTCCGAGCCGGCCAGGTTCGGGATGGCGCCGCGGACGCCCTCGAACAGGTCGCTGGCGGTCCCGACGACGGTCACGAGCAGGTCCTGGGGGCGGATGCGAGCGCGCAGCGCGGCCGACGCCGACTCCGCGGTGACCGCGGCGATCCGCTCGAGGTATCCGCTGTAATAGTCGGGCGGTAGGCCGAGCAGCTCGATGTCGAGGGCCTGATGGGCCCTCTTCTGCGCGGTGTCGACCTCGAACGCCCACGACCGGGTGAGGAAGCGCTGGATGAAGCGGACCTCCCGATCCGTGACGCCCTTGTCGACGAGCTTCTCGAGCAGCGAGAGCTCGAGGCCGATGCACGGGGCCGCGTCCGTCGCCGCGGGGAAGGTCCACATCGCGTACGAGTGGCGGTGCCTGTCGACGCCGAGGCGGGAGCTCGCGCCGTACGACCAGCCGCGCTTGCCGCGGACCTCGCGTGTGAGCCGCGACGTGAAGGTCCCGCCGAAGATGGCGTTGGCCACCGTCAGCGCGACGTGGTCCTCGTCGCGGGCCGAGGTGCCGAGCCCGCCGATGAGGATCTGCGTCTGGGTGCGCTCGGGTTTGTCGACGAAGACGAGGTGACGCCCCGACAGGGCGGGGGGCTCCGTGAGCACGTCGGCGGCGGCGGGCCCGTCCGGGAGCCTCGCCACGAGCCTCTTGGCCATCGCCTCGGCGACCTCGGCGGTGACGTCTCCGCTCATGGCGACGACGACGTTGCCCTTCACGAAATGCTTCGCGTGGTGGGCCACGACCCGCGCCCGATCGATCGCGGCGATGGATCGCGCCGTCCCCTGACCCGCCCTCCCGTAGCCGTGGCCGGCGAACAGGCGTCGGCGGAAGAAGCGCTCCGCCAGGCCGCGGTCGTTGTCGAGCGACTCGAGCAGCTCGGCCTGGCTCTCGCGCAGCAGCCGGCCGAGCTCCTGCTCGTCGAACGTCGGGGCGCCGATCAGCTTCGCGAGCAGGTCGACGAAGGGCTCGAGGTTGCGCGAGAGGACCTGGCCAGAGACGGCCGACGACGACGCGGCGACGTTGGCGCCCACCTCGCCGCCGAGCCGATCGATGGCCGCTTCGAGCGCGAGGGCATCCATCCCCTCGCAGCCCCGTCGCAGCATGCGCGTGGTCGCGCGCATCAGGCCCTCCAGGCCCTCGGGGTCGTGGGACGAGCCGCTGCGGAGCGCGACGACGATGGAGACGATGGGCAGGGCGGTCGACGGCTCGAGCAGCAGGCGCACTCCGCCCGGGAGCTCGCGCGCTACGACGTGGGTCGCGGCGGCGCTCAAGCGGCCTGCTCCGGCTGCGGCACCACGTGCACGATCGTCCGAGTCGACGGGGAAAGGAACCTGCGCGCGACGCGCCGCACGTCGCTCGCCTCGACGTGGCGGTAGGCGTCGAGGCGGCGCATCGCGCCCGCCGGATCCCGGAGCACGGTGTCGTAGAAGCCGATCTGCTCGGCCTTGCCGCTCGCGGTGTCGAGCGCCTGGACCCCGCCGAGCTCCAGCCTGGCCTTGGCGCGTTCGAGCTCGTCGGCGGTCGGCGGCGCGTCGCGGAGCCTCTCGATCTCGGCGTCCAGGACTCGGAGCAGCTCGTCCTTGGTCTTGCCGGCGCGCGCGGTCAGGTAGACCTCGTAGAGGCCCGGATCCCGGAACGTCGACGGCCAGCCGCGGATGTCGCTCGCGAGCTCGCGATCGATGAACAGCGCGCGGTACATGCGCGATGCGCGCCCGCCGAACAGGATCTCCGAGAGGACGGCGAGCGGCGCGTGGTCCGGATCGCCGAGAGCCGGGCCGTGGTAGCCGATGATCAGCTTGTCGGTGGCCGTCGGCTTCTGCAGGGTCACGAGCCGCTCCTCGAGCTGCGGCGGCTCCGGCCACGTGTCCTCCGGCGGGATCTCGGCCCGAGGCAGCGCACCGTACGCGCGGCGGATCCGCTCGAGCAGCTGCGCCTCGCGGAAGTCGCCCACGATGACGAGCGTCGCGTTGTTGGGAGCGTAGTACGTCCGGTAGAAGGCCTCGCAGTCGGCCGGCGTGAAGTTCTGGATGTCCTCCATCCACCCGATGGTCGGCCAGCCGTAGGTGTGCTTCGTGAAGGCGGTCTTGTAGAGCAGCTCGCTCGCGATGCCCTCGACGTCGTCGTCGACGCGGTAGCGCCGCTCGTTGGCCACGACCTCCTTCTCGCTCTTCACCTGCGGCTCGCGCAGGACGAGCCTGGCCATGCGGTCGGCCTCGAGGTCGATGACGAGGCCGATGCGGTCGCGCGGGACGGCCTCGTAGTAGTAGGTCCAGTCGAGCCAGGTAGCGGCGTTCGTCTCGGCGCCGGCCTCCTCGAGCTTGCGATCCAGCTCGCCCGCCTTGAGGTGCTCCGTCTCGTTGAACATCAGGTGCTCGAACAGGTGCGCGAGCCCCGTCTTGCCGAGCTTCTCGTGGCGCGAGCCGACGCGGAACCACGTCGAGTAGGCGATGACGGGCGCGGTGCGATCGGCCAGGAGCAGGACGCGCAGGCCGTTGTCGAGCTCGAGGACGTGGATGGTGCCGGCCAGGCCGAACGGCACGCTCTGCTCGAGTCGCACCCTCGCCGCGCCCTCGATGGGCTTGGCGTTGGCGGCAGCGACTGCTTTCTCGATCGGGGATTGGCTCATCAGGTCACCAGGCGCGCATGTCGAGGACGCTCATCGCGCCGCTTTCCCATAACCACACGTGGGGCCCGCAGCAAACGGTGATGGCCACGTCGGTCCCCAACGCCCCGCCGACGCGCGAAAGGTGCGCGCGGTCCGTCGCGCCCGGGGCGGCGTAGAAGACCGGATCTCCGCTGCCGACGACGATGACGCCGCCGTCGCTCGCGAGGATCGCGCCGCCGTCGAAGCCGCGGACCTCGTAGAGCTTGCGGGTCGTGCCGGCCTCCGTTCGGAACGCCTCGTGGAGAGTGTCCCAGGGGACCGGCCGAGGAGGCCCGCCACCCTCGGCGCGGTACATGCGGCCGTCGCGGCCGAGGACGATGACGACGCTCCGCCAGACGTCCATGTGCACCGGCGCCTCGTCGAGCACGTCGCTCTCCTCGATCGGCAGCCACTTGCGGCCGTCGAAGCGCGCGACCGCGCCGACGTGCTCGCCGCAGACGAGCATCGAGAGATCGCGCGTCCCGCCCGACAGCGCGACGACCGACTCCTGCGGCTCGAGGTGCGCGTCCGGGTGAAACGGCACGAAGCTCGTCCCGTCGAACTCGAGGAGCGAGCCCGCGCCGTAGACGACGACGCGCCCGGCCGCGCTCGTGATGCCGTAGAACCAGCTGCGACCGCGCGCGGGCCGGGGGAGCTCGAAGGCGCGCGCGCCGGCGGAAGTGAAGCGAATCGCCGAGCCCGTCGGGACCAGACCCCAGATCGCGCCGTCCGCGGCGACGTGCAGATCGCCGAGCGGCTGGTCGATGGCGTGCGCGTGCTGAACCGAGCCGCCGACGACGTTCAGCAGCAGGCTCGTGCCGCGCTCGGTCGAGGCCGTGCGCCCGAGCAGGTGGAAGTCACGGGCGGAGACTCCGCTCGCCGCCCGGAACGTGTGGCGCGCGGAGGGCAGCGCGCTGACGGACAGCATCCCGCGCAGCACGAGCGGCGGCTCTCGCGGCGCGCGCCGCAGATCGCGGGCGCGGTCCGGATGAGACGGGGAGGGGGGGCCGTCGCCGAAGAAGTTCTCGTCGCGGAACCAGCGGAGCCAGCGGAACACGTCCTCCGCGGGGAGCACGTAGATCCCGGTGCGGAGCGAGACGGCGAGCGAGAACTCGTCCAGGTTGAGCGTGAGCGACGCCTTGCCGCTCGTGTCGAACAGGCGGTGGTGCGGGCCGCGCACCTCCGCGGCGAGCTGGCTCCCGACGAGCTCCTCGATGGCCTGCACGTCGCCCGTCTCGAGGCGGCCGACGATGGGATCCTCGAAGGTGAAGCCGAGCTGCGAAAGGAGCGATCGCAGCGAGGCAGGCACCTCGGCGGCCGACGCGAGCTCGTCCTCGAGGCGATCGGCGACGCCGTCGAGCCACGCCGCGAAGCTGCGCGCGACCTGGTGGGCCTGCCCGTCGCGCCAGACGTAGACGGGCAGCTCCCCGCCCTCGACCTCGGCCTTGCGGTCGAAGCAATACAGCTCGTTCTCCTTGCCCTCGCAGAACGGGATCAGGGCCGCGTTGTCGATGCCCTTGCGCTGCTTGACCATCCCCTCGGCGTCGAGGAGCTGCGCGTCCGGCCCGACGCCGTTCGAGCGCTCGACCACGGCGCGATAGCTCGGCGGAAGCGGGCGGCGCAGGATGCGCTCGCGGTCCGTGAGCTCCTGCGGGCTCACCGGCGGCGGGGCCTTCTTGCCCTTACGCGCCAGCACCGAGATCACGCGCTCGTGGCTCGCCACCGCGAGGCGCGTCGCGTCCGCGGCCGCGCGCAGCTTCGCGCTCTTGGGTGCCTTCTTCGCTCTCAAATCTCTGCGAGGCTAATCTACTTTCAAGATCGCAAGGAAGGCCTTCTGCGGGATCTCGACGTGGCCGACCTGCTTCATGCGCTTCTTGCCCTCTTTTTGCTTCTCGAGGAGCTTGCGCTTGCGGGAGATGTCGCCGCCGTAGCACTTGGCCGTGACGTCCTTGCGCAGCGCGCGCACCGTCTCGCGGGCGATGATCTTGCCGCCGATGGCCGCCTGGATCGCGACCTCGTACTGCTGCTGCGGCACGAACTCCTTGAGCTTCTCCGCGAGCGAGCGCCCGCGCACGTGCGCCTTGTCCTTGTGGACGATGATCGACAGAGCGTCGAGCGGATCGCCGTTCACGAGGATGTCGACCTTCACGAGGTTCGCGGGCTGATACGCGATGACCTCGTAGTCCATCGACGCGTAGCCGCGCGAGATGCTCTTGAGCTTGTCGTGGAAGTCGAAGAGCACCTCGCCGAACGGCAGCTCGTAGGTGATGATGACGCGGTCCGCGCTGGCGTACTGCATGGCCTTCTGCACACCGCGCCGCTCCTGGCAGAGGGCGAGCACGGGCCCGACGTACTCGCTGGGCATGTGGATCGTCATGCGGACGATGGGCTCCTCGGTGCGCTCGATGTACTGCGTCTGCGGGAGCTTGGCCGGGTTCTCGACCCGCAGCACGGAGCCGTCGGTTTTGTAGACCTCGTAGACGACGCTCGGCGCCGTGGTGATGAGATCGAGGTTGAACTCGCGCTCGAGCCGCTCCTGGATGATCTCCATGTGGAGCAACCCGAGGAAGCCGCAGCGGAAGCCGAAGCCGAGCGCCTCGGAGGTGTCGGGCTCGTACGAGAACGCCGCGTCGTTGAGGTGCAGCTTCTCCATCGCGTCGCGCAGGGTGGGGTAGTCGGCGCTGTCGGTCGGGAAGATGCCGGCGAAGACCATCGGCTTGACGTCCTTGAAGCCGGGCAGGGCGTCGGTGGCGGGGCCGATGTGGTGGGGGCCCTTCTGCTCGTTCCTGGCGGCGTGGGTGACCGTGTCGCCCACCTTCGTCTCGTGGACGCTGCGGATGTTGGCGGCGACGAAGCCGACCTCACCCGGCCCGATCTCGTCGAGCGCCACGGCGAAGGGCTGGAAGGACCCGAGCTCGGTCACCTCGTACTCGCCCTTGGTCGCCATGAAGCGGATCTTGTCGCCCTTCTTCAGGTTCCCATCCACCACGCGGACCATCACCATGGCGCCGCGGTAGCTGTCGTACCAGCTGTCGAAGATGAGGGCGCGCAGGGGGGCGTTGTCCTTGCCCTTCGGCTGCGGCACCTTCTTGACGATCTGCTCGAGGATGTCGGGCACGCCGACGCCGGTCTTGCCGCTGCAGGAGATCGCCTCGCTCGTGTCGAGGCCGATGACCTGCTCGATCTGCTCCTTGGTCCTGTCGATGTCGCTGCTCGGAAGGTCGACCTTGTTGAGCACCGGTAGGATCTCCAGACCCTGATCGAGCGCGAGGTAGACGTTGGCGAGCGTCTGCGCCTCCACGCCCTGCGTCGAGTCGACCACCAGGATGGCGCCCTCGCACGCCGACAGCGACCGCGAGACCTCGTAGTTGAAGTCCACGTGGCCGGGCGTATCGATGAGGTTGAGTTGGTAGGTCTGCCCGTCCTTGGCCGTGTATTTCAGCCGGACGTTCTGCGCCTTGATGGTGATGCCCCGCTCGCGCTCGATGTCCATCTTGTCGAGGAACTGCTCGCGAGACTCCCGCTGGGTGAGCGCGCCCGTGAGCTCCAGGATGCGATCGGCCAGCGTCGATTTGCCGTGATCGATGTGGGCGATGATGGAGAAGTTGCGGATCAGCGACTGCGGCGTGGGCACGGGCCTCTACTAACACGTTCGACGCCTCGCTCCGAACTCTCCCCTTCGGCTCGAGCGTGCGTCACTTCTTCGAAGAGGCCTCGGCGCTCTCGGCCGCCGCGCCCACGCGACGCTCGCTCCGCGCAGCCTCGCGGCGCCCCTCCGCGGCGGGGCTCGCCTCGCCGCGCTGCCCTCCTCGACCCTCGGAGACCTCCAAGGCGAGCTGCCCGGGCAACAGGTGAGCGTAGTGTCGCAGGACGAGGTCGATGCCCTCCCGAATGTAGACAGCGACGGGCACCTTGGTACGCTCGTGCAGGAGCTTGAGCTTGTCGCTCTGCTCCGGCGTCACGTAGATGGTGGTCGAGATCTTCTTTCGGGACATGGGCCTGTCGTGACCGCGGCGCCGCGGC
>DATIQP010000749.1:0-17919 GCA_035470765.1 Polyangiaceae bacterium
GTCGATCGACACCGCCTTCGTGACCGGGTCGACCGTCGTCGTCGCGCGCTTCATGAAGACGATGGCGTCGACGCCGACGCTGACGTTCCCATCGCCCTGGCTGCAGGCGCTGGTCGCGACGCCGGGTCCGAGGATCGCCAATGCGAGCGCGATCGCGGCGAGCGGCTTGCGGATGGTTCGTGCCTTCATGGTTGCCTCCGAGGGCGGGAGCCCCTGAGCTGACTCCCGATCGCCCCCCCAAGTGCACGAGGTGGGCCAACGCCGGAGCCAGGGAATTCCAGGCGCTTTCGGCGTGTTCGCGCGCGGGGGGCGAAGGCCACACCCCCCAAACGTGGGGGCCTTCACCCCCACGACCCCGTGGGTGTGATCAGCCCGGCTCGAGCTCGAAGACGTCGGGGAGGAGCTCGGCGAGGGTCGTGTCGCGTCGCACGTCGCCGATCGGATGCTCCCCGGTCGACGCCGGGATGAGATCGCTCTCGGCGACCAGGACCACGGGCATGTCGCGCGTGAACTCGACGAGCACCTGCCGGCACATCCCGCACGGGCTCCCCGGCTTGCTCCCGCCGGTGACGATGGCGCACGCGATGGGCTTCGAGGCCCCCGCGACGATCATGGCGCCGATGGCGTTGCGCTCGGCGCACACCGTGGCTCCGTACGACGCGTTCTCCACGTTGCAGCCGGTGAAGATGCGGCCGTCCTCCGTCGCGATCGCGGCGCCGACGCGATAGGTCGAGTAGGGCGCGTAGGCGTTCGCGCGTGACCGGCGAGCTTCCGCGATGAGCTTGCCGAGCAGCGTCTCGTCGACCTCTCCGCTCATCGCGCCACCCCCGCGACCCACGCCTCGAGCAGGCGGAGCAGGTCCGCGCGGCGAGAGCGCGCCGTCTCCTCCACCTCTTTGTGATCGAGCGGCGTGCTCGACAGGCCCGCGGCGAGGTTGGTGATGCACGAGAGCGCGCCGACGCGCACGCCCATGTGGCGGAGCGCGATGACCTCCGGAACTGTGCTCATGCCGACGGCGCTCGCGCCGAAGCCGCGCACCATGCGGACCTCCGCGGGCGTCTCGTAGGAAGGGCCCGTGAGCCAGGCGTAGACGCCCTCGCGCAGCTCGAGCGACAGCGAGCGCGCGGCGGACCGCAGCGCCGCGGCGATCTCGGGATCGTACGCGGCGCTCATGTCGGGGAAGCGCGGGCCGAGCGCGTCGTCGTTCTCGCCGATGAGCGGCGAGCGCGCGGTGAGGTTGAGGTGATCGGTGACGAGCATGAGATCGCCAGCGTGGAAGCTCGGATCGCAGCCGCCGGCGGCGTTGGTCAGGAGGACGATGGACGCGCCGAGACGAGCCATCACGCGCGCGCCGTGCACGACCGCGTCGAGGGGATGACCTTCGTAGAAGTGCACGCGCCCTTGCATGCAGACGACGGGCACGCCGCGCACCGCGCCGAAGCACAGGTTGCCGGCGTGGCCGACGACCTTCGACACGGGCATGTGCGGGAGCTCCGCGTAGGGGATCTTCGGGCCGTCCAGCGCGTCCGCGAAGGCGCCGAGACCGCTGCCGAGCACGAGGCCCACGCGCGGCCGCTCGTACGCCGTGCCGCGGATGCGCCCCTGCACCGCCAGGGCCGTCTCGTCGAGTGTCCTGCGGACGTCGCTCATGCGTGGTCTTTTGGCTTGGGGCCGCCGAACTTGCTGGCCAGCGCGTCGCACACGTCCTTCGGAGCGTAGCGGCTCACGTCGCCGCCGTGGCTCGCGATCTCACGCACGAGCGACGCGCTCAAGAACCCGTGCTTGGTGCGGGTGGGGAGGAAGATCGTGTCCACCTCGGGGTGCAGGTCCGCGTTCGCGTGGGCGATCTGCAGCTCGTACTCGAAGTCCGTCGCGGCGCGCAGGCCGCGGACGATGACGCGGGCGCCGATCTGCCGGCAGAAATCGATGAGCAGCCCGTCGAACGACGCGACGGTCACGTTCGAGAAGTCCTTCGCGACCGACTCCACCATCGCCTTGCGCTCGTCGATGGAGAAGAGCGGCGCGCGCGTCGGGTGGACGCCGATGGCGACGACCACGTCCGAGAAGAGCGCCGAGGCGCGCTCGATGAGATCGATGTGACCGAGGGTGATGGGATCGAAGCTGCCGGCGTAGACCGCGAGCCGGGCGATGGGCGGATGGGTCGTCGTCATGGCTTCTTTGCTCCCTCCGTGCCGACCGGCGGCAGCGGATCGGGGCCGACGAGCGGCGGTCGGGCCGGGCCGCGGTTGTCGGTCATCATCGTGGGGTCGGGCTCGACCCAGATGGCGCGGCCGGCGTCCGTGAACGTCACGCGGAAGGCCTCGAGCAGCTCGGCGCCCACGACCCCGCCGAGGTCGATGTCCATGTTCGGCGCCTGTTCGCTGACCGAGCTCAGCGCGAGCCCGGGGACGCTCGGGAAGTCCATGCCGCCGAGCCGCAGGGACGGAATGGTGCCCGCGCGGGAGTTCGGCAGGATGGTCGAGGGGACCATCTGCGAGACGTCGACGCCGGCCTTCTTCCAGAGCGAGTCCTGCATCGCCAGGGTGTACGGCTGCGAGGAGTCGACGTAGAAGAGCGACGAGCCGTCCTCGCGAGGCGCGATCTGCATGCGGACCAACATGGCACCGCCGCGCGCGTAGTACGTGGGCAGCCGGCTCGCGGTGGGGGGCGAGGGAGGATCGGCGAGGCGCACGACGAACTGGCCTCCGCGCCGGTCGAACGTGGCGTGGATGTGGCGGAGCAGGTTGACGCCGAGCAGCGCCTTGATGGGCGCGCCGAGCACGCGCGAGATGCCGGAGAGGTCCTGCGTGAGCGCGGGCACGTCGCGGACGTCGATGCGGTCGCCAAAGCGCAGCGACACCCAGGTAGGCTCGCTACGGGCGGTCGAGTCGATGATGACCTCGGGGGCGCCCGTGGCGATCATCGTGAGGACCTGCTCGCCCTCGAGCTCGCAGGGCACGATCAGCGCCGGGCCCGCCTCGGGCATCTGCACCAGGGCGACCACGCCGCCCTCCATCGCGAAGGGGTGGCGCCCGTTGCCCTTGCGGGCGAGGCGCGCCACGTCGCGCGCCCAGGGATCCTTCACCGAGGGGTCGGTGAGCATGGCCTCGAGCTCGTCGGCGGCGTTGTCGAGGTTGCCCGCGTACCATTGCGCGCGGCCGCGGATGCCGTGGGCGTCGGTCGTCGACAGGCCGTCGGTCATGCCGAGCGCTGCCGAGAAATCGAGCCGGGCGAGCGCGAGCCGGCCGCCGAGGGTGCGGAGCTCGGCGTCGTGGGGGGCGACGCGCAGGCCCTCCTCCACCGAGGTCTTCGCGTCCTCGAAATCGCCGGCCTTGTAGCTCGCCTCGGCGCGGGCGAGCCACTTCTCCGCCAGCGGGGGCCGCTTCGGCGCTTCGGCGCCGGGCCCGCATGCGAGCGGGCTTGCGGCCGCGATGGCGAGGGTGAAGGCGGCGACCGCTCTACGGATCATCGAGACTTCCTAGGCTTCCGGGGGCTTCGTGGGGGTGACTTGCAAGATGCGGTCGGCCCGAAGCTCCCTGCGACCACGACCCGGGAGCAGATACCCCAACACCCGCGGCGGGTCGAGCCCGGCGCGCACCTCGCCGATGACCATGGTCAGCCGCTGAGGCGCGCGCCTCGCCGGGCGGTAGAGAATCTCGACGGTTGCGCCGTGCTCGGCGGCGGCCGCGCACGCGGTCACGATGTGCGCGCGGGCCCTCCGCTCGGCGATGCGCACCTCCCAGAGGTCGCGCAAGCTCACCGGGGCCAGCACGGCGACGCAGCGCCCGAAGACTGCGCGCAGGGCCCGGACGTCGTCCCCGGCCCGGTGGGCGCGCCCCCGCGGGATGGCGAGTTGCGTGCACAATGCATCGAGCGAGTAGCTCGGGAGCGCGAAGGAGCGCCGGGCCAGCACGAGCGTGTCGACATAGTGCTCGATGTGCAGCGGCATGCCCGCGCGCTTCATCTCCATCTCGACGAACTCGGCGTCGTAGATGGCCGCGTGGGCGACGAACGCGGCCCCGTCGAGCAGCTCGGCGACGCGCGGAGCGAGGTCGGCGAAGACCGGCGCGTCCGCCAGCGCGGGCTCGTCGAGGCCGTGGACGTGAGCGTTGGCGCCGACGCGCGCCGGCGGTCGCACGAGCGACTCCAGCGACCCCTCGAGCGTCGCACCGCGCCAGCGCTCGACGCACACCTCGACGACGAAGTCCCGCTCCACGTCGAGCCCCGTCATCTCGAGATCGACGAACGCGAGAGGCGCCTCGGCGACCGGAAGATCCCACGGCGCTCCGGGCGGGGGCGAGGTCGACATGCCCCCCCCTTCTATCACCGAAGTCACGTGGCTCAGGAGTCCAGCGTCTCGCGGACCATCGCGGACAGCTTGCTCGGCGTAACGGGCTTCTGCAGGAACTTCGCGTCCGGATCGAGCCGGCCGGGCCCCACCACCGCGTCGTCCGCGTACCCCGACATGCAGAGCACCTTGAGGCCGGGCAAGCGCTGCTTCAGGCGCTCGGCGAGCTCGATGCCGTTCATCCCGGGCATCACGACGTCGGTGACCAGGGCGTGGATCGTGCCGGCGTGCCCGTCGACCAGCCGGAGCGCGTCGGCGGCGCTCGCGGCCAGCAGCACGGCGTACCCCTCCTCGCGCAAGATCCCGTCGAGCAACTGGCGGACCTGGGGGTCGTCCTCGACGACCAGCAGCGTCTCGGCGCCGCGGCGCGCGCGCCCCGCCTGCGGAGGGGCACGGCGCTCTTCGGCCTTGGCCTCCGTGCGCGGCAGCCAGATCTTGAACGTCGTGCCCTTTCCCGGCTCGCTCTGCACCCAGATCGAGCCTCCGCTCCGCTTCACGATCGCGAAGACGGTGGATAGCCCCAGGCCCGTGCCCTTGCCCGTGCCCTTGGTCGTGTAGAACGGCTCGAAGATGCGGGCGAGCGTCGCCTTGTCCATGCCGATGCCCGTGTCGCTCATCGCGAGCATCACGTGCGGTCCGGCCTTGGTGCCCGAGTGCAGCCGCGTGAAGCTCTCGTCGAGCTCGACGTTCGCGGTCTCGACGGTGAGCTTGCCGCCGTGCGGCATCGCGTCGCGAGCGTTGACGGCGAGGTTCATCAGGATCTGCTCGATCTGCCCGGGGTCGGCCAGGACCGGCCAGAGCGAAGCGCCGGGGAGCGTGGTCAGCTCGATGTCCTCGCCGAGGACCCGTCGCAGCATGCGGTCCACCTTGCCGATCGACTCGTTCAGGTCGATGACCCTCGGCTGGAGCACCTGTTGCCGGCTGAACGCGAGCAGCTGCGAGGTCAGCTCCGCCGCGCGGAGCCCGGCCTTCTCCACCTCGCGCACGTCGTCGAGGAGCGGGTCGCCCGCCATCAGCTTCTCGGCGACCCAGCGCGAGTAGCTCAGGATGACCGAGAGCAGGTTGTTGAAGTCGTGCGCGACGCCGCCCGCCAGCCGGCCCACGGCCTCCATCTTCTGGGCTTGGCGGAACTGCTCCTCCAGGTTGCGGTGATCGGTGACATCCTGCGCCACGCCGGCGATGCGGTACACGTGACCGGTCTTGTCGCGAACCGGGTAGCTCCGGGCTCGGACCCAGCGGGTGGTGCCGTCCGGATGCACGATCCGGTAGGACTCGTCGAAATCCTGGCGGCTCCGCGGGCGTACCAGGGATTGCTCGACGCCCTCGCGGTCCTCCGGGTGGATGGCGTCGAACCACGTGTTGGGATCGTCGTAGAGGCTCTGGCGGCTCCGCCCCCAGACGATCTCGAAGGCCGGGCTGACGTAGATGACCCGCCGCGTCTTCACGTCGGTGAGCCAGAACACCTCCTGGATGTTCTCGGCGAGCTGGCGGAAGCGCTCCTCGCTCTCGCGCAGCGCCGCTTCGAGGCGGTTGCGCTCCGACACCTCGGAGAAGTAGACGCCGATCCCGAACTCGATGGGGTAGGCGCGGACCTCGAACGAGCCGTCGAGCGGCGCGTAGTACTCCTCGAACTCCACGACCTCGCGAGCGTCCATGGCGCGGTGGTACGCGTGCCAGAAAGGCCCGCCGACCGCGGGCGGGAAGGCCTCCCAGATGTCCCGCCCGATCAACGACTCGGGCGTGTGGCCGAGCTTTCGCGCGCCGGCGGCGTTGACGTAGAGCAGGCGCCAGTCACGGCCGAGGGCCATGAAGCCGCCGGGCGCCTCGTCGAGGATCGCGAAGCGCGCGCGAGCCAGGGTCGCTTCGCGCAGATCCTGCTTCGCGCGCAGCGAGCTCATGCCGAACGCGAGGTCCTCGGCGAAGCGCACGAGCAGCGAGCACTCGTCGGTGTCGAACGCGTCGGGCTCCGAGGCGTATACGGCCAGCGCGCCGAGCGTCTCGTCTCCGGCGGCGAGCGGCAGCGCGATCGAGGACTCGAAGCCGTGCTGGAGCGCGACGTCGCGCCACGGGGCGAAGTCGGGGTTCGTCCGCGTGTTGCGGTTGATCGACGGCTGCCGCGTGCGAATGGCCGTGCCGCTGGGTCCCTTTCCCAGCTCGCTGTCGGCCCACGAGACGCGGATCGAGTCGACGTAGCCCTCCGCCTCGCCGGCCGACGCGACGGGCCGCACGGTGCGCGCCTCGTCCCTCTCGGCGTAGCCGACCCAGGCGAGCCGGTAACCGCCGACTTCGACCAGCGTGCGGCAGACCGACTCGAGCATCTCCAGCTCGGAGGTGGCGCGGACGATCTTCCCCTGACACAGGCTCAGCGCGTGATAGGCGCGCGCCAACCGCCGCAGCTCCGCGAGCTCCTCACCCCTGGCCGAGACCATCGAGCCGCCTATCGCTCCACGAGCATGGAGATTCCCTGCCCGACGCCGATGCAGAGCGACGCCATCCCGCGCTTCTTCTCGCGCGCCTTCATCGCCCAGAGCAGCGTCGCCAGCACGCGGCAGCCGCTCGAGCCGATCGGGTGGCCGAGCGCGATCGCGCCGCCGTTGACGTTCACCTTCTCCGGGTCGAGCGAGAGCCCTCGGATGCACGCGATCGACTGGGCCGAGAAGGCTTCGTTGAGCTCGACGAGATCGACGTCCTTCTCGCTCCAGCCGGCGCGCGCGAGCGCCTTCTTGCAGGCCGGGATCGGGCCCTCACCCATGAAATTCGGCTCGACCGCGGCGGTGGCGTACGAGACCACTCGGGCGAGCGGCGTGAGCCCGAGCTCGCGGACGACGTCCTCGCTGACGACGAGCGCGGCGCTCGCGCCGTCGTTGATCGGCGAGCTGTTACCGGCCGTCACCGTGCCGCCCTTGCGGAAGACGGCGGGGAGCTTCGCGAGCGCCTCGAGGGTCGTATCCGGTCGCGGCGACTCGTCCTTGGCCAGGCGCACCGACTCGCTGTCCTTGCTTGCGACCGATCCCTCGCTCCGCTCGGGCGTGCGGCTCGACTTCTTCTGGGGGATGGGGACGGGCACGATCTCCGAGTCGAACGCGCGCGCCTCGACGGCGGCCCCCGCCTTGCGCTGCGACGCGACCGCGAAGGCGTCCTGCTCCTCGCGGCTGATCTTCCACTTCTCGGCGACGTTCTCCGCGGTCTCGCCCATCGAGTGGAGAGGAAAGCGCTCCTTCATGCGCGGGTTCTCGAAGCGCCAGCCGATGGTGGTGTCGAACATCGGCGGCACCGTGCGCCCGAAGGCCTCCTCGCTCTTCTTCATCACGAACGGCGCGCGCGTCATGCTCTCCACGCCGCCCGCGACGACGACGTCCGCGTCGCCGACCTGGATGCGCATCACCGCGTCGATCACCGCCTCGAGGCCGGAGCCGCAGAGGCGGTTCACCGTGACGGCCGGAACCTCGTACGGCAGCCCCGCGAGCAGCACGGCCATGCGCGCGACGTTGCGGTTGTCCTCGCCGGCCTGGTTGGTCGCGCCGAAGACGACCTGATCCAGACGCGGCTTGAGCGCGGCGTTGCGCTCGAGCACCGCGGAGAGGACGTGCGCGGCGAGATCGTCGGGGCGGACACCGGCGAGCCCTCCGCGGTACTTGCCGATGGGGGTGCGTACAGCGTCAATGAGGTAGGCAGCTTTCATCGGGCCGGAGCGTATCAAATCAGGGCCCAGCCCGTCCTCCTCCGCTAAGCTTCCAGGCGCATCGTCATGGACCTCCCCGCCGGCACCGTCCTCGCTTCGCGCTATCGCGTGCTGTCGCAGATCGGCCGCGGCGGGATGGGCGCGGTGTTCCTCGTCGAGCACATCCATACGGGCGACCGGGCGGCCCTGAAGCTGCTCCACGGGGCCTCGGCGACCGATCCGGAGTCGATCGAGCGCTTCAAGCGCGAGGCGCGCGCGCCCGCGAAGATCCAGAGCGAGAACGTCGTGCGCGTGCTCGACGCCGACGCCGCCCCCGAGATCGGCGGCGCGCCCGTCCTCGTCATGGAGCTCTTGAACGGCAGCGACCTGCAGAAGATCGTCGCCCGCGGCGGTCCGCTGCCGCCGGCCGAGGTCGTGCGGGTGATCTCGCAGGTGGCGCGCGCACTCGACAAGGCCCACTCGATCGGGATCGTGCACCGCGATCTGAAGCCGGAGAACCTGTACCTGCACCAGCGCGAGGACGGGACGAGCGTGGTGAAGATCCTCGACTTCGGCATCTCGAAGACGATGGACTCGGCCACGGCGACCACCCCAGGCAGCCTGACACGCACCGGCGCGGTGATGGGGACGCCGCTCTACATGGCGCCGGAACAGGCGCTCGGCCGGCGCGAGCTCATCGGGCCGGCGACGGACGTCTGGGCGCTCGGTCTCATCGCGATCTTCCTGCTCACGGGCGAGGCCTACTGGCAGGGCAACACGGTGCCCGACATTCTCGGCAAGGTCCTCTCGTACGCGGTCTACGCGCCGACGAGCCGCTGGCCGGCGCTGCCGAAGCCGATCGACGCGTGGCTGCTGCGCTCGTGCGCGCGCACGCCCGAGCAGCGCTTCACGACCGCAGGCGAGCAAGTCGCCGCGCTCAGCGAGATCCTGAGGGCCGCGACGATGTCGCAGGTCGCGAACGCCGCGACGATGCTGCCCGGCGGCCACGCTCCGACGCCCATGCCCGGCATGGCCTACCCGCCGTCGCAGCAGCCATGGTCGGGCTACGCGGCACCGCCCAACGTCACGCCGCCTTACGTTACCCCGCCGTACTCGAATCCTCCTCCACCGATGCCCCCGATGCAGATGCCGTATCCGCCGGGCGTCGGCGGCTCGACCAACGAGCCGTTCGTCCACACGGCGCGCGGGATGGCGCCGCAGGGCGGCACCGGCCTCGGCGTGAAGCTCGCCGTCGCCTTCGGAGTGCTCCTGGCCTTCCTCGGCGCGCTCGCCGCGACGATCGTCGTCGTGGGCCGATACATGAGCAAGAGCGAGGCCGACACGAGCGCGACTACCGAGCCCAGCGAGACGGCGACGGCGCCCACCGCCACGCAGCAAGTGGACGTCGACGCCTCGCTCGCGCCGCTGCAGGTCGGGACGGCGACCGCGACGACCCCGCGCCCGACGGCGACCGTGACGGCGACCGCGCCCGCGACGGCTCACCCGACTGCCACGGCGACGGCGACCGCGACCGCAACGACCCGCAGCCACGCCCAGTGCCGCAGCGACTGCCGCGCGGCGTGCGTCGACGCGAACGACATGACGGAGTGCCTGACGAAGTGCCTGCGCAAGTGCAACGCGCAGTGAGGGAGGTGCGGGTGGCCGCTCAGCGGTTGACACGCTCCACGATGTCCGCGCCCGTCTGGGGGTTCTGCGCGTGGATGTCCACGTAATCCACCGAGAACGCCCCCGTCATGTGCGCGTGCACGTACGTGAGCGTCGCGCCCTCCACCCCGCCGATGCGCGCATAGGCGTGCGCCGAGCAGTGGCCGTCTGGCTCCTTCTGCGCGATCACGAGGATGGGTCTGTCGAGCTGCTTCAAGCGCACGAGCTGTGTGCCGCCGGTCGGCGTACGGTGCACGAGCCGTTGCTCGGAGAAACCGTAGGGCACGTACTCGAAGAACTTGAGGGAGTGCACGGTCACGGGGTTGAGCCCCAGCTCCCGCCAATAGGGAAAGACCGCGTCGTCACTCACCGGAGCGCAATGCTCATCGAGACGGATTCCGTAGTCGACTCGGCTGACCCCGTCGCTCTTGCTGATGTAGAAGACCGTGTGGACGTCATTCGGGCCGAACGTCGTCCCGGCGGCCCACGCGACGCCTGCCGTCGTCACGACGGCGAGAACCGGAAGAAGGCCACGAAGGGGAGACCGTTGCATGCCGTAGTTATGGCTCCTCTCGAGCCGGCGACAACTTCGTTCGCGCCGGCGACGGAAAAGACGGGGGGCCGCCGCGAGCGCCGCGCTTGGGGGTCTGGTACCTTCTGGCAGTGATGACCCCTCCGCCGGACGAGCGGATCGTGGCACCACCGGCGGAGCTGCAGTGGGAAGAGCGCGTGCGTCCGGACGGGGCGACGATCTCGTTCGTCGGGCGACCGCCTCGAACACACTTCGGGGTCGTCGCGATCTTCCTGACGGCGCTCGCGGTGTTTCAGATCCGGGTCCTGGCGACCACGCCGCACTGGGCGCGCGTGAGGCCGACGGCCTGGCTCATCATGACGATGTTCGGTGCGATGTTCGCCGGGTGGAGGTGGACGGCGACGAGCACGTTCGCGGCGCGCGTCGACGTGGACGGCAAGCGCGTGCGGCTCGAGCCCGCGTCGCGCCTCAGGTCCGCGCGAGAGATCCCGCTCGCGGACGCGGATCAATTCCTTGCCGAGACCGAGATACAGACCAAGAGCATGGGGGGGTATCAGCCGTCGCGGCGCGTCGAGACGCAGCGATGGTACGCCGTGCACCTGGACACACGCGGCGGGGAGCGCGTCGTCATCGCTTCGTTCGCCGATCGCGAGTGCGCGCTGTTCATCGCGCAGCGACTCGACCTGCTCACCGAGCGCGCAAAAGTCCTCGCCGGACTTGCCCCGCCCGAGCTCGCGCGCAAGGCGAAGCCGTATCGTTCCTAGGTGCTCCGCGTCGAGTGACGCCGCGAGCTGGACGCCGGTGGGGCGCGATGACATCCTTTTCCCCGGCGGGGACCGCCCATCGGCCCCGACCGGAGGTGCTCGTGCTTCGTCACCTGTTGCTCGGCAAGATCCATCGTGCCACCGTCACCCGGGCCGACCTCGACTACGTCGGATCCATCACCATCGACGCCGCGCTCGTCGAGGCTGCCGGCTTCCTCGAGAACGAGAAGATCGACATCTACGACGTCACCAGCGGCGCGCGCCTGTCCACGTACGTCATCCCCGGCGTGCGCGGCTCGGGCGAGATCGGCATCAACGGCGCAGCCGCGCACCTGGTCAAGCCGGGCGACCTCGTCATCCTGGCGGGCTACGGCTGGATGACGGCCGAGGAGGTCGCGACGCACCGCCCGCGCGTCGTGCACGTCGACGGCCGCAACCGCATCGTCGAGATCGCCGGCCAGGAGCGGACCCCGGCCAGCCCCGCCGCGGCCGAGTAGGTCAATCCCGATGGACCGGGCTCTCGGCAGAGAGCTCGACGGAGCGACGCGCGGGGCCCGGCCCGACGAACCAGAGCCCCAGGGTCGCCGTCATGGCCGGGCTGGACGCGGTGGTCTCGACCGGTGCCGCAGCGATGCGGACCTCCTGCCCGACCGCCAGCGAGAAGGCGCCCTCCGGAATTCGACCCGCGCGAACGAGCGCGACCGCGTCGCTGCGCTCGAGCCTCCACGAGCCGAGCTCACGCTTGTCCTGGAGCGTGCGGACCGTGGGGGTCGTGCAGAACGCCTGGCTGGAGGGATCGCAGAGGAGGATCGTTGCGGGCTCGCTCCCGCGATGGTGCAGGACGAGCTCCGGAATCCATCGCGATCCGTCGCGGTGGGCCTCCACGGTGAGCTCGACCGCGCGCCACGGGATCTTGCCCGCATCGGTGACGACCTGGTCGAGCGCGGCCCGCAAGGCATTCACGGGAGCGTCGGCGGTGGCGAGCCCCAGCGTGGCGCGCCGACCGGAAGCCTCGAGGGTGATCCATCCGCTCCCTTCGGCCGTCGCACTGGTGCCGCGATCGCCGGCGAGCAGATCGTTGTCGCTCACCAGTGCCTTGATCTTCTGCCGCAGCTCGCCGGAGAGCGGCACCTTGAAGTATCCGAGCACCGGAGCGCTCGTCGGGGACACCGGCGTTCCCAGGAACAGCTCCGCATCTCCCTGCTTGGGCACGGTGAGCGAGAGCTGCGTGCGCGGTCGCGCGGCATCGATGGAATACTGGATCGTGAGGTCCGCCGCGCTGCCCGATGAGGGGATCTGGCTCCCGGCCGCTGCATCGTGCGCCGCCGGCCGTGGAGGCGTGTTGCACGCGGTGGCGCTGCTCAGGCCGATCGCGAGTGCGAGGAGGGAGGCTCGTCGTGGCATGGCATCCAGGCGCGATGAGAGTCGGGCAATGCTAGCCCGAAACCCGCCGCTCGAGGGTCTCTCCGATTGTCCCGAGCATCGAGCCGACGGGTTGACGAAGATCTCATCGATGAGTTCTCGACATCTCATCGCCGAGATGTTTTAGGCTGCCGCCCATGAAGGGGAACAAGCGGAACAAGCTCGCCCGCGTGGAGAGCGCGTCGTGCGCGGACCGACGGGAGAGGTGAAACAGAAAGATCAGAAGGTCGGGAAGTAGGAGGGTGGCGTGGAGCGGGGGTGGCGCGGGTGATCAGTTGCGCGTCGATAACGGCGATGCTCGCCGGTCGCCGGCTTCGGCTTCGGCTTTGACTGCGGCTGCGTCGATGGCGTGAGCGTGCTGCCGCTCCACCGACCCCGTTGGGTGCGGATCTATTCCGCGCCCGCGTCGGAACAGGGCGGTGCTGCGTCGCCGGCGAAGGTGCCGGGAGGGCACTCGAAGGAGCCCGCGTCCACGTCGCAAACCATGGGAACTCCAGTTCCGCCTGCGCACGCCGCGCACGTCCCGGCCGAAAACGGGCCGAGGCAGAATTGGTCGCCGAAACAGGGGCACTGCGCCTTCGTCACGGTGCCGCTCGGGCAGCTCCATTCACCGTTCGCGCAGATCGGAGGCCGCAACACATCGCCCCCGCAGTACTGGCAACACTCCGGCTTTGGATTCGTGCACGCGGCGTCCGGCAGGCCGGCGTCGGTCGGCGCCGACATGTCACATGCAGCCGCAAGCAGCAAAAGGAAGGCTAGCTGGCGCATTCACCAACTCCCGAGTTGAATCTTCGTGAACGCAACGCCGGTCGGTCCGTTCGGGACCTTTGCGAGGATGGACACTCGTCGTGCCATGCCGTCCGCGTCATCCTACCGCGTTGGCGCGCTCGAGAAAGTGGCGCTGCCGCCGGCCGTCGCGATACGACAGCTTCGTGGCGACTCGACGGGCTCGACTGACGCTGGCGCTGCTCGCCCTTCTCGGCTGCGACCGTCTCTCGGGCCGGCACGCTCCCGATGCCTCGCCCGCCGCCGTCACGGACGCGGCCTCGGCGGCCAGCTCGACGGCGAGCGAAGCCACCCCGCCCGACGACGAGGAAGAGGCCCCCCTCACCGACGGCGGCGGTCCCTGCCCGATCCCCATTCACCCCGGCTACTGTCGCCACCGGTGCCGCGACTTCCCGACACGCCAGGCGGCGAAGCACGCCAAGCGCGTCGGCCACGCGGCGCGGGTCGGGTTCGGCACGTGCGGCGCGTTCAAGGTGTTCGCCGAGGACGAACAGGCGGGCGACGCTGGAGTGCAGTCCGGGGTCGTCGAGTACTACGACGGCCAGGGCGCGCTCGTCGGTGCCATCGACACACGACTCAAGCCGTGCGGCCAATTCGGGCAGATCCCCGCGTGCGCTCCGGCCGTCACGTGGGAGGCCGGTCACTCCGTCACGATTCGGGAGGGCGCCGTGACCGTGAAAGGCAGCCTGTCGCCCGAGGTGATCGAGCGCATCGTCCGCCAGAACTTCGGCCGCTTCAGGCTGTGCGCCCTTCGCAGCCAGAAACCGACGCAGGAAGGGCGAGTCGTGACGAAGCTCGTCATCGCCAGAGACGGCAGCGTCACCTCGGCGCAAGACGACGGCTCCGACCTGGCCGACAAGGACGTCACGGCGTGCGTGGTGCACGCGTTCTCCGGCCTGAGCTTCCCCCAGCCCGAGGGCGGCCCGGTCACCGCGACGGTTCCCATCGTCTTCAGCCGCTGAGCCGGCGCGCGCGCTTACTTGTCGACGCCCGCGGCCTTGAGCAGCCGGTGCGCTTCCTCGCCGTGCATCCCCGTCGGAAACTGCATCTCGTACGCCTCGACCCCCGCGCACGCCTCGGCGTTGCGCTTCGATCGGCACTCCGACACGCTCGCCTTCTGCCAGGCCACGTCGTCCTTCTGCAGCTTCTCGAGCGCAGGCTGGGCGGCGCTCAGCAGCTCGCGAGCCTCGTCGGCGTGGGCGCCGTTGGGGAAGTGCGACAGGTAGTAGCGCACGGGGCTGCACGCGTCCGGGCGCGCGGGGATCTTGCACTTGACCGTGTCGATGCGGAACCACTCCGCGTCGTCGCGCGGGTTGCTGGCCTGCGCGGAGGCGGCCTCCGTGGCGGTCGCGGTCGGAGGCGGCGCGTCGGTCGTCGGGGGGGCGGGCGTCGCGCCCTTCGCGCGGGCGTAGCTGGCGATGTGCGGCGAGTAGGCGTACGCGAGGACGAGCTTGCTTACGGCGTCCTCGTCGGGCGCCGCACCCTCGTAGCCCTTGTAGGATGCAACGAACTGGTCGACGTACCGGCCCGTCGCGCCCCGCACCTCGACGCGCACCGTGAACTTCTTCTTCGTCTGCCCGTTGACGGTCATGCGAAAGAAGCCGTCGTCCTGGGAGACGAAGACGCGGCACGACATCTGGACGTCGGCGGGCTGAGAGGCGTCGCCGACGACCTGCACGCCGCTGTGGACGAGGCCGGCCTCGAGTGCCGGACAGAACGTGTCGTCGGTGCCGCCGCCGTTGACGTGGACGCTCATCCCGAGCACCTCGCGAGGAGGCGGCTGGGTGTGGGCGGCGCCCTCCGCGTTCTCTCCGCCGCACGCGTAGAGCGAGGGCCCGGCGAACGCGAGGAGGAGCACCAGAAATCTCAAACGGGCTGTCCGTCCTTCCATACGTAGAAACCCTCGCCGGTCTTCTTCCCGAGCTTGCCCGCGCGGACCATCTTGCGCAAGAGCACCGGCGGACGGAACTGCTCACCTACCTCGCGGTGCAGGTGCTCGAGGATGGCGAGCCTCACGTCGAGGCCGACCAGATCCGTCAGCTTGAGCGGGCCCATCGGGTGGCGATAGCCGAGCTCCATCGCGCGATCGATGTCCTTCACGCTCGCGACGCCCGTCTCGAGCATGCGGATCGCCTCGGCGCCGAGGATAACGCCGAGGCGGCTCGAGGCGAAGCCGGGCACGTCGTTGACGACGATCGGCGTCTTCTTCAGGCTCGCGGCGAGCGACAGCGCGCGGTCGACGGTCGCCTGGGAGGTCGAGAGGCCGCGGACGACCTCGAGCAGCTCCATCACCGGCGGCGGGTTGAAGAAATGCAAACCGACGAGGCGCTCGGCGGCGCCGGACTTGGCCCCGAGCTCGGTGATGCTGAGCGACGAGGTGTTGGAGCCGAGCAGCGCGGTCGTCGGGGCCGCTTCCTTGACGTGGCGGAAGATGTCCACCTTCACGTCCATCTTCTCCGGCACCGACTCGATGACGAAGTCGACCGCGGCGCACGCGGCGTGGAGGTCCTTGGCGACCGAGAGCAGCGACAGCGCGCGTGTCTTGCCGTCCGGGTCGAGCTTGCCCTTGCTCACCAGCTTGTCGAGCTGGCCTCCGATCGCGTCCACCGCGGCCTTGGCGCGAGCCGGGTCCACGTCGAACACCCGCGTCTCGAAGCCGCTGGTCGCTGCGAGCTGGGCGATCCCCTGCCCCATCGTCCCCGTACCGAGCACCGCCACAATCATCGTCCACCTCCTGAGGGGCTCGCCGTCAGCCCACGAGCACGGCTCCGCCGTTCACGTTGAAGATCTCGCCGGTCACGAAGCCGGCTCCCTCGCTGCACAAGAAGACGACCGGCGCCGCGATCTCTTCGGGCGAGGCCACCCGGCCGAGGGGGATGGCGCCGAGCACCTTCGCGCGGACGGCCGGATCGTCGAGGGAGGGCTCCGTCATCGGCGTCATGACCCAGCCCGGCGCGACGCAGTTGACGCGGATGCCCGCGGAGGCAAGCTCGGGGGCGAGGCTCTTGGTCAGGCTGATGATCGCGCCCTTGCTCGCGGCGTAGTGCGAGTGCAGCGCCTCGCCGCGCTGGCCGGCCGTGCTCGCGATGAGCACGATGGCGCCGCGGCGCCGCGGCTTCATGCGCCGCACGGCCGCGCCCACGACCGAGAACACGCCCCGGAGGTTGGCGTCCATCGTCTCTTCGTACTGTGCCTCGGTCATCGCGTCGATGGCGGCTTCCTTCCAGATGCCGTGATTGACGACGACGTCGTCGAGCGGGCCGAGCGCGGCCTCGGCGGCGGCGACCAGCCGCTCGCCCTCGCTCCAGCGCGACAGATCCGCGTGGATGCGCGCGGCGCGCCGGCCGAGCGCCACGACGCGCTCCTCGGTGGCGCGCGCCCCCGGCTCGTCGTGATTGAAGTGGACGGTGACGTCGAAGCCCGCGCGCGCGAAGGCCTCCGCGCAAGCGGCGCCGATGCCCTTGCTCGCCCCCGTCACCAGCGCGTGGGTCATGTCGCTTCGTCGCCGGCGGGCTCGTCCTTGCCCTTGGTGACGCCGTCGCGGAGCGCCTCGAGCGAGGCGCCGCACTCGCACGTCGTGGGGACGTGCGCCTTGTGGTAGACGCGCTCGCACCGCGGGCAGACGCGCGCGTCGGGCTCGTACGCGATGATCTTGTCGCTCGCGGCGCAGCGACGCCCGACGAGCTGCAGCGGCGGGCACGGCACGACCTCGCCGGCCTCCTTGGACGCCTTGCCGATCGCCTCGAGCGCGGCGTCGGAGAGCTCCACCTTGTCGCGGGCGCGCTCGCGCGCTTCCTTCACCGCCCACGCGATCGCGCCGGGCACCGCACGCCGCGAGAGCCGCACGGTCATCGCGACGCCCGCGTCGTCTTTGCCGCTCACCACGAGCGTCTCGGCGTCGCCGCTCACGTCCTCCACGCGCCACCACGGCATGCGCCGCGTCTGGCCGCGCTCCTCGGCGATGCCGCCGGGACCGACGCGAATCGCGGCGTCCGTGCTCGTGCCGATCCAGATGGCCACGCCGACGATCACCGCGCCGGCGGCGAGGATCCACGGCGCGTACTGGAAAGGCTCGATCTCCGTCTTGCGGAGCCAGTTGCCGAACTGGCCCCAGACGCCCGCGCCGAGCGCCAGCGCGCCGACGGCCCCGAGCGCGTAGACGATCTTCGGGTTGGTCGTGGCTTGCGGGACGAAGCGGCGTTCGGTCCGCTCGCGTTTGCCTTGTTTTTTCTTGGCCATGCTAGAGGCCGGCACCATAGCGCCATCGAGCGCGTTTGGCATACCCTCTCGCGCCGTGAAACCGTTCCCGCTCGCCGTCCTCTCGGGTCTCGTTGCCTCGGTCTTTTGCTGCGGCGGCGAGCCCGCACCCGTCGCGCCGAGGTCCGCCGCCTCCGCGTCCGCAAAGGCCGCCGCGCCCCCGGCGGACGCGGGCGCCGCGACGCCCGCGCGCTTCGCCTACCCCGACACGCCCCAGCACGACGTCGCCGAGACGTTGCACGGGGTCACCCTCCACGACCGCTTCCGCTGGCTCGAGGACGGCCACGACGAGAAGGTCCAGGCCTGGGCCAGCGCCGAGAACGCGTTCGCGCGCGCCCGCCTCGCGAAGCTCCCCGACGGGGCCGCGATCAAGAAGCGGCTCACGGAGCTGTTCTACGTCGACTCCGAGAGCGCGCCGTCCAAGGCCCACGACCGCTACTTCTGGTCGCACCGCAGCGCGAAGCAGGAGAAGAGCGTCGTGTTC
>DATIQP010000750.1:0-2981 GCA_035470765.1 Polyangiaceae bacterium
CGCGCGCGCCGGATCGGGCAGCACGACGAGGGGCGTGTCGGCGTCGGAGCCTGCGAAGAACTGCCGCTGACGCGCGTCGACCTCGCGCAGCTGCCGGTCCACGCCCCACAGCTCGACGTGCCGGGTGAGCGGCAAGCGGAAGTAGCTCGTCCGCTGGACGGGGTAGTAGCCGAACAGGGACAGCGCGTCAGGCTTGCGCACCGCCAAGCCGCGCGAGAACGCCTCTGCCCACGCGAGGACGGGGAACTCGTGCGGCTCGGGGTAGAGGGTCTGGCTGCGCGGCGCGGGCGTCTCGAAGTCGCACGGCGCCTGACACAGGCGCGCGAAGCCGTCGAGCCCGTCGTACCAGTCGTGGTTGCCCGGGACGCCGAGCAGCAGGCGCGGTGCCTCGTCCTCCGGCTCGCCGCTCTGCTCGAGCACGCGGTTCCATGGCACGACGAGGCGCCTCGTGACCTCGCGCACGGTCGCCACGGGATAGGCGAGATCGCCGCCGAGCACGAGCACCTGACCGCGCGGGAGCTCGATCACCGCGCCGCCGTCGTCGACCTCGTACGTGTCGACGACGAGGCGCGCGACCGCCTCGCTCACCGTCACGTCGTCGCCCGTGTCCGCGACGAAGTCGACCCACACCTCGCCACCGAACGCGCGCGCGAGCGACGCGGCGTCGGCGGCTGCGCCTCGCGGGCCCAGGAGGCGAACGGCGCGCGACAGCATCTCGCGCGGCGGCTCGGGCGTCATCCACTTGCGCGAGTCGACGTTGTCCGTGGCGATGGCCGAGGCCAGGAGGTGGCGCAGGTGGCCCCAGAAGGCGCTGAAGCCGAACCAGGCGATGGCCCGCGGCCTGGCGCGGCCGCGCGAGAAGCGCACGGGGCCGTCGGTGGGGGCGGCTTGGAGGCGGCGCACTGGGCCCACGGTAACCGTGGGGAAGAAAAAAGACGAAGCGGAATGTGAGAACGGGAATGGGAATGGGAGCGGGGACGGTCAGAGGCCGAGGTCCGTGGCGTTTTGTTGGTTGCGTTTGACTTGGACCTGGGCGGCGTGGGCGGGAGGAGCCGCGGCGCCCGTGCCCGAGATGCCGCCGCCGCCGGCGATCGGCGCGGCCGTCGGGCCGGCGAAGTTCGTTGCGGCCTCGTCGACCGCGGCGACCTGCTTGTCGAAGTCGGCCTCGAGACGCGAGACGTCGCCGGCCTTGGCCGAGGCCATCGGACGGCGCTCGGCCGTGCGCAGCTCGCTCTCGCGCACGGCGAGCTTCTCCTTGGCCTCGGCGAAGTGCCCCTCCTTGAAGAGCGTGTTGACCGTGGTCAGCGTCTGCGCCGTGCGACTGCGCTCGAGGCGCGCGGCGACGAACGGATCGAGCTCGGTCTGCGCCGTACCGTCGCTCTTCACGAGCACGCCGAGCTGGCCGTCCTCGCGGCGGTCGGTGCGCGCGAGCAGATCCCGGTACGCGAGGCTGACCTTCGCGACCGGCGCGTCGCCGTCGTGGTCCGTCGGCACGCGAAGCTTGAGCAGCGCGGTCTTCTCCTGCTTGGCGCCGAGCACGCCGAACGGGATGATCACGCGCTCCACGCCGCCCGCGTTCTCCCGGCGGAACGAGCGATCGAGCACCTGGAGGGCCTCCACGCCGGGCGCGAGCTCGACGGTCATCTCGGCGTCCTGCGCGATGCTCGCCACCAGCGAGTCGAACTCCTGCGAGAAGATCGCGGGCAGCCCCGCCGCGCTCGCGACGAAGTAGTGCCGGCCGTTGGACTCGGTGGCGAGGGTCGCCATCACCTTCTCATCGAAGTCGACGTCGACGCCGATGGTGCTGATGGAGCAGCCGCGGTCGCGCATGCGGCCGGCGATGGCGCGCAGGCCGGGCAGATCGACGACGCCATGGTTGGTCGCGCCGTCGGACAGGACGATCATGCGCGTGACCTGCTCGCTCGCGGCGGGAACGGAGCGGAGCTGCGCGGCTGCGGCCTCGAGGCCGCACGAGATGCAGGTGTCACCGCCGATGCGGATGCCGCGGATGGCACTCTCGATGCTCGCGCGGTTGCCGGCCCCGAGGCGCGTCGGCGAGACGACGACGCTGGCCACAGTGTCGAAGCTAACGACCGTGAGGGTGTCCTCGTCGCGCATGCGCTGGACGATGCCGACGCCCGCGTCGATGGCGCGGGCCATGCGCTCGCCCTTCATCGAGCCGGACCGGTCCACCACGACGGCGAGGTTGAGCGGGGGCGAGGCCTTGGCGTCGGCACCGCTGACGGACGCGAAGAGGTACGTGTCGCCGGTGGTGTCCTTGCCGAGCGTGGCGTGCCCGAGGCGCGCGTCGAGGTGGACGGTGCTGCCCGTTTCGAAGCGAGAGGGGTCGGCGGCGGCGGTCGTGGCGCTGGGCTTGCCCGGCTCGAGGTTCGGGCCCTGGGGGCCGGGGCCCTCGGAATAGGCGGGGAGCGGCGCGAAAACGGCGCCAGCGACGCTGGCCGAAGCCGCGAGGGCGGCACAAAGGGCTGCGGTGCGGAGCTTCATGGAGCTGCCTACGCGTCAGGCATGGAAACGATCTGAGGCGGATCGCTGACGTGTCCTACACCGGCTCCTCGCAGGAGCTCCCAAGACGGCACCCCTCCGACGAGGACCAAGACCGCGTCCACGGCGACGCGCTCCGCCGTTGGACCGGTGCGCAGCGTCGCGCCGCCGGCGTCGACCGCGACGAGCTCGGTCGAGAAGCGCAGCTCGATCTTTCCCCGTCGGGCGAGGGCCCTCACCTCGCCGATGTTGCGGGCCTTGCCGCGGCGGAAGTCCTTGCCTCGGTGGCAGACCGTGACGTGGGTGCCGGGCTGGGACGCGAGCGCGATCGCGGCTTCCATGGCGGTATCGCCGAGACCCACGACGAGCACGCGCTGGTCAGCGAGCGAGCGAGCGTCGGCCAGGTGGTAGAAGACCTTCGACTCGCACCCGGGGGCGACGGCGATCGGCAGCGTCCTCGGGCTCCCTCGCCGGCCGAT
>DATIQP010000751.1:0-5984 GCA_035470765.1 Polyangiaceae bacterium
TCGCCCGAACGGGGCGAGCAGGTAGCCGCGGTTGTCGAGCGACGCGGGGTGGCCGTTGACGACGTCGAGGCCGTCGACCGACGCCACCGACTCGAAGCGGTGGTTGGTGTGGTTGGTCATCACGATCGAGTAGCGCTCGCCCTCGTGGCCGATGACGTACGTGCGATCGCCGACCTTGATGGCGTCGAGCGGCGAGCCGTTCTGGCCGACGATCGAGACGGTGATGGCGCCGCCCGCCTCGGGGATCTCGTGGAGGAAGCCGCCGCCGCTCACGGCCTGGTGGTACGCCGCGAGCGCCTGCACGCCGCGCAGATCGTTGTAGTGGAGCGTCGCGACCGCGAAGGGCCGCGTGTCCGAGCGATCGAAGCCGACCTCGTGCACGTGCGACGTGCGGGTCTCCCCCCAGCCGGTGCCGAGGCCGGGGCGCTCGGTGGGCTGCTGGGGATTGAGAGCCTGCGGCTCGCTCGGTCCTTCGCTGCGGCCGTAGGCTTGAGCGGTGGGCGCGGGCGCCGAACGGTCCGCCGACACCGATGCGGGGGCTTCGCCGCCGGACGAGCTCTCCGCGGTAGCCGCGTAATAGCCTCCCGACTTGGGCGCGTAGGCCGACGAAGCCCCGCCGCAACCCGACAGCCACAAGAACAGCCCGAACAGCCCCAGCATCTTGCGAGCAACCATTTGCGTCCTCCGTGTGCTGGGAGAACGCGGCGGGCGGCCCGGCCTTACACCTGGACCCAGATCGCCTTCAGGTGGCTCTCTCCCCAGGCGGGAAAATCGAGGGGCGGCGGCAGGTTGCGAGCCTTCATCGACCGGCCCGCGGCGCGCCCCGCGTCGAGGAGCACGTGGCGGAAGCGCGCCGCCGAGGTCTGGCGATGGTTGATGCTGGCGAGCATCGCGCCGCCGCCCGAGAGCACGCGGATGGCCGCCGCGGCGAGCCGCTCGAAGTCGCTCGAGACGGTGAAGCGACCGCCCTTCGCCGTTCCGTAGCTCGGTGGATCGAGCACGACGAGGTCCCAGCGCTGGCCCTTGCGCGCGGCGCGCTCGAGGAAGCCGTGCGCGTCCATCGCGACGAACTCGTGGGCGTCCGGATCGAGCGCCGCGTGGGCGAAGCCGGAGCGCCCGCGCTCGAGCGCCGTGGCGGAGGCGTCGACGTTCGTCGTTCGCGCGGCGCCGGCGCGCGCGGCGGCGATGCTGAACGCGCAGGTGTACGAGAAGAGGTTGAGCAGCGTCTTGCCCTTCGCGGCGGCGCAGATGCGGCGACGGTTCGCGCGCTGATCGGGGTAGAAGCCGGTGGCGAGCCCGTCGCCCAGGCGCACGAGGTACGGCGTCCCCTCCTCCACGACGGCGAGCGGGTCGGCGGCCATGAGCCCTCGCACCGGCGAGGGCGGAGCGAGCTTCTCCCGCTCGGCCTCGCCCAGGCGACTGGCGTGCTTGGGCCTCGTCTTGAGGGAGACGCCGTCGAAGCCGAGCGCGGCGATCGCATCGAGCGCGCGGTCGCGCCTCGCGAGCGACTCGGCGAGCTCTCCGTACACGTTGGCGACGACGAAGCCCGCGTAGTAGTCGAGGCCCAGCCCGGGGAGGCCGTCGCCCTCCTCGTTCGCGAGCCGGAACACGTTCGTCTCGCGGCCCGCGGGCATCGCGCGCGCGAGCCCCCAGCGCCGCTCGAGCGCCCTGCGCAACCCGCTTTCGAGCGCCTTCGGCTCGTCGTAGATGCGCTCGCCTGCATCGCCGGTCGCGAGCCATTCGTAGAGCTCGCTCGGCGGCTTCGATCGAACGCGCACCGGCCTCCCACTCGCCGCGCGCAGCGAGAGGGCCATCGCGTGGAGCATGAGCCGCGAGGCGGGCTCGCCGTCGTAGAGGCGATCCCCGGCGATGGGCGTGCCGTTCGCCGCGAGCTGCGCGCGCGCCTGGTGCATCCGACCGGTCTCGAGCGACAGCTCCAGCAGCGCGCGGTCTCCCACGCGCTCGATCAGACGAACGCGCGTGCGCGCCTCCTTGCCCCCGCGCGCGACCGGCCGCATCCGCCCGCGCTCGTCCTCGGCCAGCCGGTGGTGAAGCGTGAGCTCGCGCGCGCGCGCGTGCGGCGGCCAGCCGGTGACGCCGGCGACGTAGGTCTTCTCGACCCGCCGCCCCTCGAACTGCGCCGCGATGGCCGGGTTGTGGGCCCGGTCGCGCACGAACAGGATCAGGCCGCTCGTCTCCGCGTCAAGGCGCTGGTGGATGCCGAGATAGGTGGGCTTCCCCGTCCGCGCGAGGTACCGGCGCAGCCGCGCGGGCAGATCGTCCTCCACCTCGGGATCGGCGGCCTGCGACGGGACACCGACGGGCTTGTCGACCACCAGCAGGCCCTCGTCGTCGAAGACGATGCGCGCCGGGTCGAAGTCGACGAAGACGTCCTCGAGTTGCACCCGCCCCTTCATACCAGCCTGACGCCGCGGGCGGGGCGGTGACACAGTTGGCACACTCATCCAGGGCCAAAAGGCGCCTATTTGGCTTCGTGGCACGGCACATAAGTTGCGATAGGGGTGGTCATGCTCTCCCGAAACCTCACCGTCGCCGCGTTCCCCATCGTCCTCGCCGCCCTCGCCACTCTCGACTGCGGCGGCAAGCTGGACACCAGCCTCTTGCCGGCCTGCCCCTACGACGGGACCTGCTCTTCGGACTGCAAGCAGACCTTCACCGACTGCTCCGGCACCCACGAGCTCGCGTGCACGTGCGACGCGACCGGCCACGCGCAGTGCCCCGAGCTCGGAGCCCCCAACTGCCAGAGCGACTGCGACGCGCTCATGCACGGGTCGACGACCTGCAACATCGAGGGCGAGAAATGCCCCTCGCCGGAGCAGGTGGCGTGCCTCGACGCGCCGACGCTCTACTGCACGTGCGAGAGCGGGCAGTTCGTGTGCGACGTGCCGAGCCCGAACTGCCCCACGCCCGCGTGCCCGCCGCCCGATCAGGTCAAGCCCGGAGCCGCCTGCGCGATGAGCTACGGCATGTGTCAGAGCAACATCGCCGTCACCGACTGCAACGGCAACCTCGTCGGCTACGAGGAGTGCTCGTGCGGATCGAACGGCGTGTACGAGTGCTCGTCCCCACCCATGCCGCCGTGCGCCGTGGACGCGGGCTCGGCCGACGCGCTGCTCACGTCCGACTGAGGGCGGCTACTCGGGCAAGGCCTTGAGGCGCGCGCGCGCCTTCTCGAGCGTCGTGCTCTTCGGCTTGGCCGTGCCCCAGCGATCGAGCACCACCTGGTAGGCCTTGCGCGCGCCCTCGAGGTCGCCCTTGTTCTCGAGCGCCATGCCGAGGAAATAGAACGCCCGCGTCTGGAGCAGCGGCGAGTCCAGCTCGATGCACGACTGGGTGACCGCGGTCAGCGGGCCGATGGCAAGCTCCGCGTTGTCTCTCCCCCCGGCGAGCGCGTAGACCTTCCCGAGATCGGCGTTGAACACCGCGGTGCGGCGCGAGTCGGGCGGCATGGGCAAGAACTCGGGGAGCTTGTCGAGCGCCCTCTTCGCCTCGTCGATCGACTCGGCGAAGCCGGCGTAGAGCGTCGCCCAGTGGAAGGCCGCGAGGCGGCGGTTCTCGTCCTGGGTGCGCCCGGCCTCCTGCGACTTGATCCAGTCCTGCCGCTTCGGCTCGAGGTCCTCCTCTCGGAGCTTGCCCGTGCGGACCAGGAACTCGTTCGCCCAGATCGTGGGATCGCGGCCGAGCGGATCGGGCGTGTAGGCCGGTACGACCCTCAAGAAGCCGTCGGCGATACGCCCGGCCTTGGCGACGTCGCCCGTCTCGTACGCGATGTTGGCGAGCAGCTGCATCGGCCCGGAGTGGCGCATGATCTCCGGCTTGGTGATCGCGTGCTCCCAGTCCTGCGTGGCGCGCTCGGCGGTGGCGAAGTCGCCCTGCGCGAGCGCGAGGTTGGCGCGGTCCTCGAGCTCGCCGGTGGTCCGGTCGTCCTTCGTCATCGCGTCCCACTGCCGTTGCAGCGCGACCTCGACGCTCTGGATGGGCGCGCCGTGCGCCATCAGCGCCGCGGCCACGTAGTAGCTCGGCTGCGAGGCCTCGAGCTCGACGGCCTGCCAGGCGCGCGCGTCCTTCTCCATGGCCTCACACTCGCCGAGATCGCGCTCGAGCAGGATGCGCTCCTCGAGGCACGTCGCGGCCGCGGCGGACTTGGCGATGCACGCGCCGAAGGCGTCCTTCGCGTCATCGACCTTGCCTTGCCAGCGCAGCACGTCACCCTTCGATCGCAGCGCGGGCATGAACGACGGGTCGAGCGAGATCGCGTCGCGGTAGGCGGCGAGCGCCTGCTCGTACTCGCTTCGCGCCTCGCGGACGCTGCCGAGCATGAACTGGAAGACCCCGTCCCTCGGGAACTTCTGCGTGGCCGACAGCAGGCCAGCCTCGGCCTCCCCCATGTCCACCGAGGCGCGCATCAGCGGGTCGAGCGCGTCGAGCAGGGCGTGATCGCGCGCGTCGAGACGGTCGCGGTGCAGGTACGCCTTCTGGTACGGGGCCTGCGCACGCGACGGGCTCTCGCGGAGGTCCTGCATGGCGAGGACGAGCCAGGCTGCGGCAAAGCTCGGATCGAGCGACGTCGCTTTCTCGAGGCTGGCGCGGCTGCGGCGCAGCAAGCCGTCGCGCCACTGCTGCACGCCCTCGCGGTACGCGCGGACCGCCTCGGCGTTGTCGCTCAGCGCGACGCCCGCGGAGCTCGTCGGGAGCGGCGCGGTGTTCGAGCCGAGGTGCGGCGTGGCGATGATGGGCTTGCGAAACTTGTAATATACACCCGAGCTCACGAGCGCCACGACGACGCCCGCCAGGAACGGCCAGCGCCGGCGCGGGGATTGCGCCTGCGGCGGTGGGGCGAGCGGGTGCTCGGGCGACTTGGCCGTGACCATCGCCCGCTTCGTCGAGGGGTGCTTGTCCTCGCGGCTGGGCACGTCTTCCGGCAGGCGCCCCGACGACCTCCGCGGGGCGACGATCTCGTCGTCGTCACCGGCGGTGACCGCGTCCCGCACCATCGCGGCGCTGCGGGTCGCCGCGCGCCCGGAGTGCTGCGGGCCGCTGCGGGCGGCGAGCGGGTCGAGCGCGTCGGCGACGTCGTCCATCGACTCGAAGCGCTGGTCCGGATTGCGGGCGAGCGTGCGAGCCACCGTCGACTCCACCGCGGGCGGCAGCTCCGGCGCGATCTTGCGGAGCGACTGCGGGTCCTCCGTGAGGATGGTGGCGACGGCGGCGAGCAGGTCCGACTTCTCCGGCCAGGGCCTTTCGCCGGCGAGCACCTCGTACGTCATCACGCCCCAGGAGAACTGGTCGGTGCGCGGATCGGGCGCGCCGCCCTTGAGCTGCTCGGGCGCCATGTACATCGGCGTGCCGACGACGAGGCCCTTGCCGGTGAGCGTGGCGACGTGCGCGGACTCGGTCTTACCCGTGGGGTCCACCGGTGCGGCGGTGCGGCGGGCAATGCCGAAGTCGAGCACCTTCACGATGCCGTCGTCGCGCACCATCACGTTCTCGGGCTTGATGTCGCGGTGGACGAGCCCCTCGCGGTGCGCGGTGCCGAGGGCGCGCGCGACGTCCACGAGCCAGCGGAGCCGCCGCTGCCAGGGGTGCTTGCCGTCGCGCATGAGATCGCGCAGCGTCTTGCCGACGACGTACTCCATCGCCAGATAGACGCGCCCCTCGTGCTCCCCCACGTCGAAGACGCCGACGATGTTCGGGTGGGTGAGCGACGCCGCCGCACGCGCCTCGCGGAGCAGGCGGGCCGCGGACTCCTGAGCCTCCTCGGGCCGGTCGGAGTCGAGGATCACCTTCAGCGCGACGCGCCGGTGCAGGCGGCCGTCGACAGCGAGGTAGACCGCGCCCATCCCGCCCGAGCCGAGCATCGACTCGATGGTGTAGTGCGCGATCTTGTCGCCCTTGTTCAGCATCGCCTAGTCCGGCCCATAGTACCCGGTGCCTCGCTTCATGGACACGCCAACCATCGCGGC
>DATIQP010000752.1:0-8890 GCA_035470765.1 Polyangiaceae bacterium
CGAACCGACGGCATGACCACGAGGCGCGCGCGCTCGTACTCGTCCTTCCGGAACAGCGCGATCGCCATGAAGTGGGGCAGCTGCCAGAAGTACAGGATGGCGAAGAGCACCAGGCCGCCGGCGTCGACGCTCGCGGTCGCGGCGGTCCAGCCCATGAGGGGAGGGAGGGCACCGGGGACGGCGCCGACCAGGAGCGCGAGGTGAGAGCGGCGCTTCAGCGGCGTGTACGCCAGGACGTAGAGCAGGTTCGCGAGGAGAGCCAGCGTTGCCGTCGTCGCGTTGACCCCGAAGCCCAGGATGGGGATGGACGAACCGCTCGCGATCAGGCCGAACCAGAGGACGGTCCGCGGCGAGAGCCGCCCCGCGGGGAGCGGCCGGTTCCTCGTCCGCTCCATCAGCCCGTCGGTGTCGCGCTCGAGCAGCATGTTGAGCGCGTTGGCTCCGCCGACCACCAGCGCCGTCCCGAGCACGAGCCACACCATCGCCCCGCCCTCGACGCGGACCGGCGCCAGCCACGCGCCGCCCAGAGCCGTGAGCATGACCATCAGCGTGATGCGGGGCTTCGAGAGCGCCACGACATCGCGCGCCAGAGACAGCGGGCTGCGGGCGGAGCGCGCGACGAGCGGCGAGGTCAGCGGGCCCATGCTACCTCCACTCGAACCCGGTGATCCGATCGAAGCGAACGACCCGAATGGCTCGCGGCGAGAACTCCATCTTCTCCTCGCTCTGGAAGGCGAACTCCTCGGGATCGGCGCTGTCGCCGATGGAGACCTTCACCTCGTGCTCGCCCGGCGCCACGTCGAGGCGCTCGATCGCCAGGCTGTTGCCGTCGTTCCAGATCCCGGTCGGCGCGTACGACTTGTTGATCACGATCTGGCCGTCGAGCGTGACCCGCATGCGGACGTCGTCGCGCTTGCGCTCGCAGATCTTGTTGTTGGCGGGACGCATGTGCGGGGGCGTCTTGCGGAGCTCCTCCTCGGTGAGGTCGCGGCACTTCTCGCTCCTCTGTCCTGGATGTTTGAAGGAGACGACGAGCTGCGGAGCGTCGCTCGTGGGGAGGCGGTAGTGGGCGCGGCTCGCCGCCCACGTCGTGGTCGAGAAGAGCGCCGCGACGAGGAGCCCGCCGGCCCAGACCGCGGCGCGAGAGCGCTTCGGCGGGCCGGACACGCCCTCGCGGAACGCCTTCGCGTCGCGCTGGAGCCGGCTGACGTCGGTGCGAAAGAGCTCGACGACGCGCACGCGCTTGGCGTCCACCTTCTCGAGGTTGAGCGCGGGCTCCCGCTGGGACTCCATGCGCGCCTTCGTCCACTTCCCGCCTTCGCGGTAGACGCCGCTGCCGGGGCCGCACGCCACGACGAGCACGCCGCGCGCGCCGTGCCGTATCGCGCGCTCCACCGTGAGCGCGTGGACCCACCCGGCGCACGGCACGCGCATGACCCGGTAGCCAGGCAGCTCGCGGCACTCGGCGGTCACCGGATCGATGTCGAGCTTGGCGCCGGCCGACTCGGCGCAGACGAACGCGACGAGCGGCGCGTCGGACCCCTGGGCGGCCGCATCGACGAATCGGTCCATCTCCGCGCGGCGAGGGAGCACGTCGAACCATGGCAGGCCGATCCCGGCCGAGTCGCAGGAGCCCGCGCAGATGCCGCAGCCGAGGCACTTGTCCGGATCGACGAGCGCCCGGGACGGGAACGGCTTGTCGTCGGTCCGCGGCGCCATGGTGATGGCGTCGTACGGGCAGTCCTTGTAGCAGCGCTCGCACGCGTTGCACCGCGACTCGATCACCTCCGCCACGCGCGCGCGCCCTCTCGCGAGCGCCCAGGGCACCGAGTAGAAGGCCGCGCCTCCCGTGAGCGCCAGGGCCCACAGGGCTCCCGTCCGGAGGCGATCCGTGAGGCCGAGTGGGGCGAGGAACCAGGCGTCCATGCTGAAGCCCGCCGGCGAGACCGTCATGTGCGCCTGCTTGGCCACGTCGGCCGGGGCGAGCCACGACAGGAGCGCGAGCGAGGCGACCACCCACGCCGTCATGCGCCACTTCGTGAGGAAGTTGGGCCGCGAGAGGCGCGTGATGTGAAGCCAGAGCGCGATGCCCATCGCCAGCGGGATGAGCATGTGCACGAAGAACACGACGAAGAAGAGCAGCGAGCTCATGTTGTCGTCGGTCAAGAACGAGCGGGAGAGGGGATCGGCGAAGATGGGGAGCCCGTCGAGCACCCGCGCCGTCCCGAGCGCGATCTGCCTCGCGCGCTCGTCCCACACCAGCCAGTAGCCGAGCCAGCCCACGAACCAGAGCGTGCCGACGAGGAAGGCGCCCGTCACCCACGCGAGCCATCGCGCGCCGCCGAACCGCCTGGCGAAGAAGAGCTTGAGCGCGTGCAGCAGCACGAACAGCATGCAGGCGTCGGAGCTGTAGCGGTGCAGCGAGCGCACGAGCGAGGCGAAGCGGTTGGGTGCCATCCCGCTGACCGAGTCGTAGGCCAGGTGCAGGCTCGGGCTGTACCAGAGCAAGAGCACGATGCCGCTCGCGATGGCCACGAGGAAGGTCGTGTTGGCGATGGCTCCCGTCTGGGCGAGCGGGTTGACCGACTCGGGCAACAAGCGGTCGACGAGCGAGTCGACGCGCATCGAGGTCGCGTCGAACGCGCGAAGCAGCCCCTCGGCGCGCACGGGCGGCTCGATCCGCGCGGCCGGCGTGGCGGGCGTGGCGGCGTGGAGGGGCGGGCGGCGAGGCTCTTCCTCGCTCCTGGCGGACACGGGCGGGTGTTCTTGTCTCAGGGAGCTCATGGTTCTCGCAACAGCTCGTGCAATGCGTCGACGAGCCAGCGCTCCTGCTCACGCCCGAGCGTGAGGTGGTAGGCGAGCTTGCCGTGACGATCCACGAGCACGAAGAGGTTCGCGTGATCGATCTGTCCGGTGGCCGGGTCGCGCGTGCGCGCGACCGAGAACGCGTCGAGCGCCGAGTTCACCTCGCCGGGGCTTCCCCAGAGGAGCTTGAAGGTCGGCCAGGGCAGCGACTGGGCGCGCGCCATGGCGTCGAGCCGCGCGCGGTCGTCGTGCTCCGGGTCGAGGGTGATCGCGGCGACGACGACGTCGCGGCGCTCCGCGGGCGAGAGCGCGGCGACGGCGCGCTTCGCCTGGCCCATGATCATGGGGCAGGTGAGGCCGCACGAGCTGTAGACGCCGGTGACGATCACGACGCGGCCTCGCTCCTGGTCGAGGCGGAAGGCCTCGCCCGTGTGGTCCGTCAGCGCGACGGCCGGCGCCTCCACGCTCGTGCGGATGCTCTTGCCCGGGAAAGCCACCTCGTCGTCCGCGCGAGCTTCGCTTCGCATCGCGAAGAAGGCGACCAGCCCGGCCGCCACGAGCGCGACCGCCGAGAGCACGTAGGGTACGGGCGCCGCCGGACGCTCGCGGAGCGCGCTCTTCAGGGGTTTCCACCAGACGAGCGCGATGATCGCCGCGATCCCGAAGGGCTCGCCGAGCATCGTCACGACGTACGACAGCTCGAGCGAGTGCGTCCTGGCATCGTACCCGAAGCACCACGTCCTGAACTCCTCGGCGAACGCCTCCATGCCGCGAGGCGGTGGTACGGCGAGCACCACGAGGAGCAGCGCGTCGAAGGCCAGGAGAAGGCTGACGAGGAACGCCGGGAAGCGCCACGACGCGATGAACCGCTGGAGCCACTCTACGGTGCGCAGCATGGAGTCACCTGCTCTCCGGCCTTGCGGCGTCATGTTCGAGTCAACGGACGTGCCACACGTCTGCGAGCGCCTTCCAGTTGGCGAAGTAGTAGACGGCGAACGTCACCAGCAGGATGACGACGAGGACGAAAGTCCCCGGCGCGTGGTGATCGTCCTCTTCGTGCTTCGCCTCGTCGCGGACCAGGTCGACGACCTTCTTCTCTGTTCCTTGGCTGCTCATCGCTGCCTCCTCACCACGCTTCCATGGGTTTGCCCGCGTTCGACTTGCCGAAGAAGACGGCGGCGACCGTGAGCAGGACGAAGGTCAAGAGGCCGATGAACGCCAGCGTGCCTCCCACGCCGAGCAGCCCCAGCCACACGTGCACCGAGGGGTCGAAGCCGACGGAGAACTGAGCTCCGCTGAACTCCACGTCCCAGTGCCGGCGCGGCACGCCGTACGACCCGGCGAACGACATCCCCATGCTCAGCATGACGATGCCGGTCGCGAAGATGAACGGCTGGATGCGCGCGAGCTTCTTGGCGTAGAACTCCTTCTGGAAGACGAGCGGCACTACGTAGTACGCGAGGCCCATGAACGCGAGCGACGTCCCGCCGACGACCGTCGAGTGGAAGTGGCCGGGGATGCGCAGCGTGTTGTGCGCCGTGATGTTGATCTGCTCGGTGCCGAGCGTGACGCCGGTGATACCGCCGATGAAGCCGAAGATGCAGAGCGACATGAAGAACGCGGAGAATCCCGGGTTCTTCCAGGGCGCCGCCGCGAGCCAGCCGAAGAGGCCCTTGGTGAAGCCCTTCTTGCGCATCGCGACCTCGACCGACGCCGGCACGGTGAAGCCGTGGATCAGCGAGGCGAGCACGGCGAGGTACATCGCGTAGGACGTGTTCCAGATCTTCCACGGCGCGTTCACGCCGGGGTCCACGAGCAGGTGGTGAGCCGACGCGAGGTTGATGAAGAGGATGTAGAGGACGAATGCTCCGCGGCAGACGGCCTGGTTGAGCGGCTTCGCACCCGTCGTCAGGTTGGCGAGCAGGTACCAGACGCTCACCATCGCGGTCACGTTGACCTGCTGCGACTGGTGACCGAGGCCCCACCACACGATGCGGTACCAGCCGGCGTCCGGCGGAGTCGCGACCCATCCGGCCGACCACGCGAACGTCGGGATCATGACGAGGGCGCCGTGGAGCAGCGTGACGACCGCGATGATCGCGGCGGCCGTGGCGCCGAAGACGACCAGCGGCACCGAGCCCTGGTAGGTCTTGTCGCGCTTGGCGATGTACAGCGTCGCGAAGAAGTTGAAGACCGCGATGAGTGTGCCCACCGCCACGAGGATGATGCCCAGATAAAAGAGCGGATGCCCCATCAGCGGCGCGTACGAGGTCATGAGCACGTCGGCCTTGCCGGCCAGGATGATCACGTCGACCATGACGGCGCCGATGGCCATCATCACGAACGACACCCACGCGACGCCCTTCGACGCGAGCCTCGAGTTCAGCAGCGTCGTGGGGACGAAGTAGAGGATCGCCACCTCCATGAAGAGGATCCAGAAGATGAGCATGTTGAGCCCATGGAACGTCAGCAGGCGGTAGTACCACTCGGCCGGGAGCAGGTGGACCGCGGGCCAGCGCGTGAGCGCGATGAGCAGCGCCGCGATCCCGCCGAAGAGCAGGAAGACCACGGCGGCCACCGCGTTGAGCTTGACGAACCTCTGCGCCACCAGGCACACCGGCAGGCCGGTCGTGTCGCACGTGCGCACGGCGCCTCCGTGGTTTCCGCCGGGCTTGGCCGCCGGTACGGGCGACTCGCGCCCTCCGAGCGTGCCGACGTTCGGGGTCTCTGCGATCGTAGTCATCTGATTACCTCTCCTGCGCAGCAGCTACCGCCGGCTGCTGATCGTCGACGACGATGATCTTTCCCGTCATCGTGTGGTGGCCGATCCCGCAAAATTCGTTGCAGATGATCGAGTAGTCGCCGGCGATCGTCGGCGTGATGGTCAGCACGTGGTCGTAGCCGGGGAGGATCTGGAAGTTCATGTTCACCGGCTGGAGCGAGAAGCCGTGGTTGAGGTCCATCGACGAGATGTGCAGCCGGTAGGTCTGACCCTTGTGAAGCTTGAGGATCGGGTACCAGCGCCACATCTGCGCCTGCAGGTAGGCGTCGGAGCCCGGCGCGGGCTCCACGATCGACACGCCCTTCTCCTTGCCGACCTCGTTCGCCTTGGTGAACTTCATCACGCGCTGGTTGAACGCGATCGGGTCGACCCTGTAGGCCTCGCCCGTCGAGTTCTGCTTGCCCTTGAAGTGCCAGTAGGGCATCGCCAGCGTGAGGATGACGCACCAGGAGAGCGCCAGGCCGATCCACGCCCGCTCGCCGCCCGACGGCGCCTTGAACCATCCCTCTTTGGGACACTCGATGCTCATCGCGTTGTCTCCTTCACGGCAGCGTGTCGGGCTTCATCTGCGCGACCTCGATCCAGCCCCAGATCGTGTACGAGAGGAACGGCACGACGACTCCGAGGACGAGGAGCAACCATGGGTTGTCCATCAACCTGCGGAGCCAGTGATGCTTTTCGGTCTGTTCCATTTTGACGAGTCTCCTTGCTCCTAGGCACGTGCGCCGGCGAGCACCGTGTGCGCCGCCCGTTGCGTGCCGCGCCCGTCGCGCCACGCGGTGATGACGAGGAAGAGGAACGAGAGGCCGCCCACGACGGCGACGAGGCCGCCGGCTCCCATGACGACCAGGCCGACCGTCTCGGCGAAATCGCGGCCGTGCTGCTCCGCGCCGTAGACCTTGCGGGCCATGCCGTGCGAGCCGGCGAGCGCGAAGCCGCTCGCGAACACCATCTGCCCGACGCCGTAGACCAGGGGTTGCCAGCGAGCTACGCGCAGCAGGTGCGGGCGGGTGAGCGGGTGGCCAAGCCGCGCGAGCATCGGGTAGCTCACGGTCATGAAAGCCGCGGTCACCGCGCCGATCGACGCGTGGTAGTGCGCCGGCACGGTGGTGTTCGAGCCACGAACGAGCGCACCGAGCACGAAGCCGAGGACCGTCAACGACGCGCTCACCCCGAAGCCGAGCAGGCGCGGATCGCGCCGCGGGAGGGTCCCCTCACGGTGCGCGCGCCAGACGGCGTGCACGAGCAGCGCCAGGATGACGACGACGGCCGGGAAGATCGCCCACTCCATGAGCAGCGTGAACGCGCCGCGCGCGGGGATGTCCTGGATGCCTCGAGCGGCCAGCAATGGGGCCGAGAGCCAGGGGAGCACGAGGGCCGCGAAGAGCGCGGAGGCGGCCCGGCGGCCGATGGCGGCGCGGCCGAGCACGCCGGAGACGAGCACGATCCACACCGAGAGCATCGCGCAGGTGCTGGCGAGCTGGAGGACGTGGCCGCCGCCCCAGTTGGCGAGCTCGAACACCGACTCCTTGGTGAGGCCCCTGGGGGCGCCCAGCCACGAGGCCGCGAAGGTGATCGCCGCGATCAGGATCGCGATCGCCGCGGCGCGCAGGCCAGGCTCGGCGGCGTCGGGCAGGGGGAAGAAATGCGCGCCGCCCGGCGGAGTGCTCGGGGGCAGCAGGCGCGCGTCGAGCAGCCCGACGACGACGCCGACGGCGAAGGTGACGATGCCCGCCTCGAAGGCCGCGTCGTCGATCATCGGGACGTAGTTCGCGAGGACCGGCTCCGCGCCCGAGCCGCCCGCGCCGACGACCATCAACGCGACGCCGCACGTCGAGATCAAGGGAGCGAAGCGCGACACCCGGCTGCTCGTCCCCGGGCGAGCGAGCGCAGAAAGCAGCGCGCCGACGAACGCGTAGAACCACACGACGAGCGCGAGGTCTACGTGCACCACGAGACAGCGCCGGAAGAACAGCGGGTCGGTCACCCACCTGTCGAACGGCGGCATGCGTCCGATGACGAGCAAGAGCGAAAGGACCCCGGCGAGCACGAGCGAGCCGACCGAGAGCGCCAGCCAGCGCCGCGCCGTCCTTGCCTCGGGATGCGAGGCCGTGATCCCCGTCGTCTCCTCACTCATTGCAACCCCGTACTCAATGGATATATACATCCGTTGATGTCTGAAGGTCGTTATGCTCCCATTCCAGGAATCGCAGGATGATTTCCATCAGTCGTCGCCGCCCCGAGAGCCAACGGACGACCACCGGCGCGAAGCCGCGCAAGGCGAAGGCCAAGAGCCTCTACAAGGCCGAACGCACCGGCCTGCTCAGCCAGACGTCGGAGTACGCGCTGCGGGCGCTCGCCACGCTCGCCAGGCTCGGCCCCGGGGAGTCCATGCGGGCCGCGGATCTGGCGCGAGAAACCGGGGTCCCGGCGCAGTACCTTTCCAAGGTCCTGAGGCGACTCGTCGCGCGCGGGCTGCTCCGCGCTCAGAAGGGGCACGGCGGTGGCTTCTCCCTTGCCCGCGGTCCGAGCGCCATCCACGTCGCCGACGTGCTCGAGGCGCTCGACAGCGCGCCGATCGTGGGCCGGTGTGCCTTCGGGTGGGGCAAGTGCAACGAGGCACAGCCGTGCCCCCTGCACCCGGTGTGGAGCAAGCTGGCGGAGTCTTTCCAGACCTGGACGTCCACTACTACGCTCGCCGACGTCCGCTAGGGCTCCGCGGCTCCGTCACCACGCGAGGCTGATCTGCGCCATGGCGATCGGCGGGTCGCGGCTCGTGGCGAGCCACAACGTCCGGAGGTCGGTGCCCCTCTTGTCGGTGTGGTTGCCGTTCGCCAGCGCGTCGATGTACTCGGGGGTGACGGTCTCGTACTGGAGCGTCACGGTGGCGCTCGTCGCGTTGGCCGGGATCGCGTAGTCGAGGTCCGCCCAGCTCTGCCCGTCGGCATACGCCGCGCCGACGACGGGAGCGCCTGCCACCGCGAAGGGCAGGTTCGCGAAGCCCCGAGGCGGGATTCGCGTGTCCTTCACGATCACGTCTGCCAGGGACATGTGCGACGTCTCACCTTCGGGGAGCCCCGTCGCCTTCGCGGCGTCGGCGCTCAGGCCGACCTTCATCTCGAAGACGGTCGTCGTGCTCGCGTCGAGGGCGCCGGTCGACGGATCCCACGCGCCCATCTCGGCGACGAGCTGCTGCGACGCGTCCCGGAAGACGACGTCGACCCAGACCCGCCGGCCCTCGATGTGCCCGGTCGGGAGCTTGTGGCCGGACTGGTTCGTCACGCGGACGTGGAGGTTCGAGCC
>DATIQP010000753.1:0-3542 GCA_035470765.1 Polyangiaceae bacterium
GTCGGCGTCGTTGAGCCGGTAGGTGATGAGCGGGGAGCCGCGCGGGCCGGGACGCACCTCCCCGCGCGACGTGTCCTCGATCATGAAGCCGAAGGTGGCGAGGTTCCGGTAGTTCTCGATCACGTCCATGAAGCGCCGGCCGATCCAGGGGATGGCGAGCGCCGTGACGTCGAGCGGCGTGGACGCGCCCTCGAACATCATCCCTTCGTCGGCGAAGTGGTCGATCGAGTAGCCCTGCGGGATGCCGGTGTGCATGTCGATGGGCTCGTCGAAGAGCGCCATGACCTTCGTCGCGGGGTGGATCGAGAGGTTCTTGCCCACGGGCGCGCGAGCGCAGAGCCCGTTGCGGCGCAGGAGCAGCGGCGTCATCAGCGCGCCGCCCGCGATGACGACCGCGTCGGCCCGGACCTTGAGCTTCTTGCCCGAAGCGAGCGTCGCGGAGACGCCGCGGGCGCGGCCGGCGACGACGTCGATGCCCGTCACGGTCGCCCCCGTGACGAGCTGCGCGCCGCGCTCGAGCGCCGCGGGGACGTAGCTGACGTCGGTCGAGCGCTTCGCTCCGGTCGGGCAGCCGAAGCAGCACACGCCTTGCCCGTCGCACGCGGGCGCGTTGCGGGGTAGCACGCCGTGCGAGAGGCGAAGCTTCTCCGCGCCGCGCGAGATCACGCGGCCGACGCCGCCGGTCAGATCGAAGCGAGCCGGCTCCACCTGGAGCATCGCCTCGACGCGCTCGTAGTACGGGCGCATGATCGCCTCGGAGATCGGCAACCCGAGCTCGCGCCGCCAGCGATCGAAGACGCGCGCCGGCGCGCGGTAGCAGGTGCCGGAGTTGATCACGGTGCTGCCGCCGACGGCGCGCCCCGCCCAGACGGGCGCGTTGATGTTGCCGAGCGCGATCGTCAGGCCCTTGTCGCGGTACAGGCGCTTGCTCATCGGGCTCGAGCGGCCGTTGAACGTGTCGCGACGGTGGTAGTGGCCCTCCTCGAGGAGCAGGACCGCGCGCCCGCGCGAGGCGAGCTCGTACGCGCAAGCGGCTCCGCCCGCGCCCGTGCCGACGACGACGACCTCGCATTCGAGATCGAGGTCCTCGCCGACGTCGCGGCCGTCGGTGACCTGGCGCATGAACCGCTCGGTCTCGGCTCGCTGGGTGGAGGCGCGATCGTGGGGGCAGCCCACGTGCGCGAACATCTTCGCGTCGTCGAAGTGCGCCGACTTGATCGGGGTGAGCGCGGCGCGCAGGTACTGGCGGGCGGCCGGGGAGGACGATGCGTGCCAGCGCTCGAGGAACGAGCGCGCCCGCCGCTCGGGCAGACGCGAGAGCGGCCTGCCGGTCGCGGGGACCGACGCGAGCTCGACGGACCAGAGCAGGCCGCGGAAGGCCGTGAGCTCCTGCTTGTCGGCGCCCTCGAGCCATGCGCAGAGCCGCACGAGCGTCTCGTGGCCGCCGCCCGGCAAGAACGAGCCTTGCGGGATGGCGGCCGCGGCGAGTGCCACGACGATCTTCTCTTCTCGTTCCGACAGCATCGGCTCAGGTCTCATCGAGCTTGGCCTGGATGGCATCGTGCACCAGACGGCGAACGCGTTCCACCTCGGCCTCGTCGTCCGGCGGGCCCGAGGGCAGGACCGGCTGGAACGCGTGCATCGTGACCCGTGCCGGCCGCGGCAACGGCGTGCCGAACCGCCCCAGCGCGATGGGGAAATTGTAGCGCTCGTCGCCGAAGAGGAGCTTGCCGAGGCCGGGCTCGCGCGCGACGACGCGGTACATGTCGTCGACCCCGCACGCCGCGACGGGCACGATCGGCACGCTGGCGCGGAGCGCCACCCGCGCGAAGCCCGCGCGGCCGTGCCACTTGAGCCGGTGGCGGTCGCGCCAGAGCTTGTACGAGTCGAAGATGCCGCCGGGGTAGACGACCACGAGGTTGCCGGCGCGGAGGCGCTCGACCGCCTCCTCGCGCGTGCCCGGGATGGCCCCCACCCAGTCGAGCGTCGCGGCGAGGCCGGGCGTCTTCCAGAGCTGGCCGTCCGCGAGCCATACGGCGTGCCTCCGCGTGTGCTGCCACAAGAGCGCGCCGAGCACGAACGCGTCGAAGCCGAACAGTCCATGGTTGAGCACCACGAGCGCTCCGCCCTCGCGCGGCACGTGCTCGTGACCGACCATGCGCGCGTCGAAGTAGCGAATCACACGGTCGATGACCGTCCGCCCTACGGCCGACTCGGGGAATCGGAGGAAGGACGGAGAGAACTGCATGGAAGCGCGACTATAGCCCGGCCAAAGCCCACCGTCGAAGCCCGCCTCCGCCGCCGTCACCCTCTCCTTACTCCGCCGCCGTCTCCGTCTCCGCCTCATCATCCGAGTTGCCGCAAGAACTCCTCCGCCCGCGCGAACGCGCTCGCCGCGCGGTCCGTCGTCACCAGCGCGCCGTGGCCCGGAGGTCGCGAGCCGTCGTCGCTTCGGCGCACCCGATCGATGTGGATCGGGCCGCGGCACCGCGCGACCATCCGCTCGACACACACGGGGCGCGCGTTGAGCAGGTCGCCGTCGCTCGCGATGGCGTAGACCGGGACCCGAACGTTGCCGAGCGCGGCGAGGTAGTCGCGCGATCCGTCACGGCTGCGCCACTTGCCCTCGAGGCCGAACCTCGCGAGGTCCTCCACGTAGCCCAGGGCCTCGTCGTCGCTGCCGAGGCGTAGCGCGCGCGCCGGGAATTTCCCCACGCGCCGCGCCGTGCGCACGAAGCCCTCCAGCGTGGCGCGCTTGAGCGTCCACATCGCGCCGTTCGGCTCGAAGTCGCGGAGCCACACGTTCGCCGCGGCGAGGACGAGCGCGTCGAGCTCGCACAGTCCGCAGCCGACGGAGGCGAGCGCGACGTGCGCCCCGAGCGAGTGGCCGAGCAGCGCCACGGGGCCGCGGCTGCGCGCGCGCACGCACTCGACCACCGCCGGCAGATCGCGCTGGACGAAGTCGTCGTAGCCGTACGAGTCGGCCTTGCTCCCGCCGTGCCCGCGGAAGTCGAAGAGCAGCACGCTCCACCCGCGCTCGTGCATCCTCTCGGCCACTCCCCGGCCCTCGGGCCGCCGGAACGCGCTCTGCCGCGCGAACATCGCGTGGGCCATGATCACGGTGCCGCGCGGCTTGGCCGCCTCGAGCAACGTGGCCGCCAGCGCGACCCCGTCGTGCGTCCGGATTTCGAGTGCCTCGCCGTTGTCTTTCACTCGAGCGTGAGGACCCACGCCTCGTCTCCCTCTTTCAATCCCAGGTGCGCCGCGACCTCGGGGCTCACGCCGCCCGACTCGCTGTCGTCGGCGATGTAGTCCGACAGCACCGCCATGAAGAAAGGCGGGCTCGGCAAGTCCACGGCGATGAGCGAGCGGTGCTTGGAGTGCTCCTTCTTCGCGAGGATCCGGCTCACCTTCACCTTGTGCGTCCGCTGCACGAGCGTGATCTCGTCCGTCGGGGCGACGAAGTGCGGGCCGCCGTCGAACGGGTCGACGCGCTCGGCGTACCGGAAGCCGATGCGCCGCAGCATCTTCTCGACGCCCTT
>DATIQP010000754.1:0-3855 GCA_035470765.1 Polyangiaceae bacterium
CGGCCGCTTGAGGCGCTTCTCGAGCTCCTTCGCGAGCGGGAAGTTGCGCCACTCATCGTGCAGGTTGGGGGCGCTCAGCGTCTCGCCGTGGACGACCACGCCCGGGAAGCCGACCGAGACGCGATCGAAGTGGCCGAGCGGCGCGACGAGCTTGACCAGCGCGGCGAGGATCGCCGACGGCTTGGCGGGATGCGGCGTCTCGACGCGGACGCGCTCGTGGAGCGGCTTGCCCTTCTCGTCGAGGATGGTCGCTTTCAGGCCGGTGCCGCCGATGTCGATCGCGAGAGTCCGGAGGGCTTTGGGCATGGCGGCGAGGATAGCTCAAGTCCAGAGCACACATCGCCGGTCGACGTTGCCGAACTCGAAGCCCGTGACGGGGAAGCTCGGCGCGCCGGCTCCGCATCCGTTCGCGGCGCCGGCGGCGAAGATCGCGGGCAGGAAGTGCTCGGGCGTCGGGTGCGCCAGCGCCGCGTGCGGGCCGCGCCGCTCGAAATCGACGAGCGCCTCGTGGTCGCCCGCGGAGAGCGTCTCGGCGGCCCACGCGTCGAACAAGATCGCCCAGCCGGGAGGCGGCTCGCGCTCGTGGAAGTCGATGCGCCTCTGGTTGTGCACCAGGTTGCCGCTCCCCACGATGCACACGCCCTCGCGCGCGAGCGGCCCGACACGCTGGCCGAGCTCGAACAGCGCGCGCGGCGAGCCGCCGAGCGACAGCTGCAAGACCGGCACGTCGTGCTCGGGGAACAGGTGCAGCAGCGGCACCCACACGCCGTGATCCCAGCCGCGCTCCGGTGCATGCGCGAGCGGCCCGGCGAGCTCCTCGACGTGCCGCGCGAGGTCGGGCGCGCCCGGCGCAGGGTAGCCGACGTGGTACAGCGGCTCGGCGACGCCCGAGAAATCGTGCAAGAGCGGTCGCGGCTCCACGGCGCCCATCGTCGGCGAGGGCGCTTCCCAGTGCGCCGAGACCACGAGCAGCGCGCGCGGCTCGCCGAGCATGGGGCGAATCGCGGCGAGCTCGGCGCCCTTGTTCCGGTCGAAGGCGAGCGTCGGCGCGCCGTGACCGAGGAACAAGACGCTCATGATCAGACGGCGCCGCCGCCGATCGGCAGCACCGCTCGCGTGAAGTTCTGGAGCGCCCCTCCGGCCGCGACGTGCACGTCGTCCTCGATGCGCACCCCGCCGAGCGGGGCGAGCGCGTCCACGAGCTTCCAGTCGACGTGCTTCGCGAGCTCACCCTGGCGCAGCGGCGCGAGCAGCATCTCGATGAAGTAGACGCCCGGCTCGATGGTGAAGACCTGCCCCGGCTCGACCACCGAAGTGTTGCGCAAGAAGGGGTTGTCCGCGCGCGGCTTGGTGACCGCGCAGCCCACGTCGTGCGTCTGCAGCCCGAGCGAGTGCCCCAGGCCGTGCGGGTAGAAGGCGCGGCTGAGGCCTCGCGCGTCGATCTCCTCGACCGAAAGCTCCTTGACGACGCCGAGCTCGCGAAGGATGGCGCTCGTCATCCGGTGCGACTGATCGTGGAGCGCCTCGTACTTCTGCCCGACCGCGATCGCCTCGCAGAGCGCCTTCTGCATCGACTCCACGGCCTTCACCAGGCCCAGAAAGCGCGAGCTCGCCTCGCCCGACTCGCGCACCCACGTGCGCGTGATGTCCGAGCAGTAGCCCAGGTACGTCGCGCCCGCGTCGACGAGCAACGACGGAGCGCCGCTCCTGTCCTTGCGGTACGTCACGTGGTGGAGCGTCGCCGCGTTGCGGCCGGTGGCGACGATGTTCTTGTAAGGCGTCTCGGGATCATCCTGGCTCGTCGACTCGAGGAAGAGCAGGTGCAGCCGCAGCTCCTGGGTCTCTCCGCCCGCGAAGGCGGCGCGCAACGCCTCGTGGCCGCGCGCGGCGATGCGGTTCGCCTCCTCGATGCACGCCACCTCGTACGCCGACTTGACCGTGCGCAGCGCGTCGAGCTTCGCCATGAGCGCCGGCGGGTTGCGCGCGTCCGAGGAGAACCCGAGCGCCTCGGCGCGATCGCCGCGCTCGCCCACGAACGCGACGCGCCCCGCGGGCACGTGCTCCCGCACGTCCTCCCATTTCGCCACGTCCTTCACGTCGAGGCTCTCGAAGAAGAAGTCGGCCGGAGGGGAGGGGAGCTGCTCCCAGAAGCTGGTGTTGCGAGGGCGAAGGAGGGTCGGGCGCTTGCCCGGAGAGAGCAGCAGGAAGCAGTCGGGCTCCGAGAGTGCGAGCCAGTGCTGGAAGTGGGGAGTCGATCGCAGCGGCCAGTCCTGGTCGTCGAACGTGGTCTTGCGCGACAGCGCGCCGGAGTGGATGAGGACGGCGTCGAAGCCCGATGAGGAGAGGGCCTTCGCGTACGATTCTCCGAGCCCACGCGCGTGCGCGGCGTAGAGCGCTGCGATGCCGTTCGCGACCACGGACGGAGCCTAGCAAAAATCGGAGGCGGAGGCGGAGACGGAGACGGAGTCGGGGGTTACAATCGATGGGGATGGTTACCGACACCATCACGGTCAGCGGCCACCTCCTCGACGAGCAGACCCTCGCCAAGGTGCTCGCCACCCTCGAGGCGCACGGCGTCACCTTCGACGTGCGGCACTTCCACGTCGGTGCGAACGCCCAGGCGCCCTCGCTCATCGATCTGCGCCTCACCGCGCCCGACTTCGACACGCTGCGCCGCGCGCTCGAGGCGTGCGCGCCCTACGGCGTCCACTCGCCGTTCGAGGACGCGACGCTCGCCGCCGCCGAGGCGGACGGCGTCTTCCCGGAGGGCTTCTATTCCACCACGAACCTCACCACGAGCGTGCAGCTCCGCGGCGAGCGCGTGCTCGTCGAGCGCCTCGAGATGGACGTCGGCATCCGCGTCGTCGAGGAAGGCGACCGCCTGCGCGCCGAGAGCTGTCCGATGCACCGCGTGAAGAAGGGCGACCGGCTCGTCGTCGGCTTCACGGGCGTGCGCGTCGAGCCGACGATGGCCGAGGAGCGGGAGCCCGAAGAGTTCCGCTTCATGAGCAGCGACGTCTCGAGTGAGCGCCCGAAGGTGCGCATGATCCACCACGTCGCCGACGCGGTGCGCCGCGCGAAGGAGACGGGCCAGCGCGTTCTGTTCGTCGGCGGGCCTGCCGTGATCCACAGCGGGAGCGGTCCTCAGCTCGAGCGGCTGATCCTCGCCGGCTACGTCGACGTGCTCTTCGCGGGCAACGCGCTCGCCGCGCACGACGTCGAGTCCGCCATGCTCGGCACCTCGCTCGGCGTCGATCTCGCGACCGGCGCGCCCGCGCTGCACGGCCACTCGAACCACCTGCGCGCGATCAACCGCGTCCGGCGGGCGGGGAGCATCGCCGAGGCCGTCCGCCAGGGCCTCATCCAGCGCGGTGTCATGCACGCGTGCGTCACCAAGCCGATCCCCTTCGTCCTCGGGGGCTCGATCCGCGACGACGGCCCGCTGCCGGAGGTCATCCCCAACGTCATCGAGGCGCAGGACGCGATGCGCGCGCACATCGAGGGCGTGGGGGTGGCGATCATGGTCGCCACCACGCTCCACTCGGTCGCGACCGGCAACATCCTGCCCGCCAGCGTCCGGACCTACTGCGTCGACAGCGACGCCGACACCGTCATCAAGCTCACCGACCGCGGCACCCACCAGGCCGTGGGGCTCGTGACCGACTGCGAGTTCTTCCTGCACGAGCTCACGAGCGCGCTCGCGGTGTGAAGGAGACAAAAAGCACGAGGGCGGACACCGGTTGCCCGGGCCGCCCTTCGTGGAAGTTGCTTGCGATGTGGGAACGGGCCGCTTGGCCCCAATTCTAGGCGGCGGCTTCTAGCCGCCCGCCGACTCACACGCCTTTCGTAGACGGC
>DATIQP010000755.1:0-5144 GCA_035470765.1 Polyangiaceae bacterium
TGGTGCTGAGCAGGTCGCCCGTCATCTTCACGTTCCGTCGCCGACGCGAAGATCGATGCGATCCTCCGACGTACAGCGCGGTCTCCGCGCGACTGGCCTCAAACTGGCCTCAGAAACGAAAAACGCGGGAGCGGCTCTCGCCGGATTCCCGCGCCTGTTCGAGTGGTTGCGCGGGTAGGATTTGAACCTACGACCTTCGGGTTATGAGCCCGACGAGCTACCAGGCTGCTCCACCGCGCGACATGGGTCCCGCCGAGGCGGCACCGTGGCGGGGGAACTTACTCGGGCCACGCCGTCTGTCAAGCGCTCGTCCCGTGAACCGCACGGACGCGCCTCCCACGCCGAACCCGACAGCCACCTCCGCCGTCCCGATCCCGTCTCCGTCCCCGCCTCCGCCTCCGTCTCCGTCTCCATCCCTGCTTCCGTCTCCGCCTCATCCACCCCACCCGGTGTGCTTCTTGCTGCCTGATTCGTGTGCACCAGCCTCAGCTCCACGAGCCCGAGCGCACGCTCCTCACTCGCCTCGCCGACCGCCGTAGCAAGCGCGTCGTCTTCCTGAGCCACTGCCTGCTCAACGAAAACACCCGCTACCTCGGAGGCGCTTCTCGCCGCGGCTGCGTCGAGGAGCTCGTCCAGCGCTTCATCGCCCAGGGCGTCGGCATCGTTCAGATGCCCTGTCCCGAGCAGCACGCCTGGGGCGGCGTGCTCAAGCCGCACTTGTTGCACGTCTACGGGGCGGCGCGAGCTCACCCGGTCGCGTGGCGCATCGCGGAACGGCTCGTTCCGCTCGGCGTCGCGTACACGCGGCTGGTCTACCGCAGGCTCGCCACCAGGGTCGCCGCCGAGATCGCCGACTACGTCGCCTCCGGCTTCACCGTCGTGGGGATCGTCGGCGTCGACGCGTCGCCCTCGTGCGGCGTCCGGACGACCATCGACCCCGCGTGCGTGAGCGAGCTGGCCGCGCTCGATCCCACGACGGTCAGCGTCCCGGAGCACAACCTCGCCGTCTTCCGACACGCGCGGAGCGGCCGCGGGATCTTCGTCGAGGAGCTGCAGCGCGCGCTGCGGCGGCGCCACCTCGACGTGCCGCTGCGCGCCCACGACATGCGCGCCGAGATCGAAGCGGCCTCGTCGCAGATAGGAGCACCCTCATGATCACCGTGACCACGAAGGTCCACGTCGATGATCTCTCCGCCAAGGAGATCACCGATTTCTTCCTCCACGCCGACGACGTCGAGTACCGCCGCTGGTGGCCGGGGACGCACCTGCAGTACCACCTCGTCCGCCGCGTCCCGGGCGACATCGGCAGCGTCGTCTTCTTCGACGAGTACGTCGGAGATCGCCGCGTCAGGATGAAGGGCGTGCTGCGCGAGGCGATCCCGGGCAAGCGGCTCGTGATGCAGATGAAGAAGGGTTTGCAGCTACCCGTGTGGTTGACGATGGACGTCCAGGACAAGGACGGCGGCGTCGACGTCACGCACGCGATCCGCGCGGGCTACGAGGGCGCCGGGCAGGTGCTCGATCCGCTCTTCCGCCTCTACCTGTCGCCGAGCTTCTGCACTGCGCTGGACGAGCACGCCACGACGGAGTTCAATCGGCTCGGCCCGATGCTGCACTCCGCGCCCGGGTGAACGCGCGCGCTCACCAGTCGACGCACGTCCCCGTCTCGAGGCGTAGCGCGGTCACGATCTCCAGGCGCCGGTCGTGGCACTCGATCGACGAGCTCGTCGGTTGAAAGCACATCCCGCCCGTGCGCCGCAGATCGCGACCGCGCAGCGACCGGCAGCACCGCGCGAGGCGCTCGCACGCGCGCGGCGAGCTCGCCTCGCCGACCAGCGCCTCGAGGGCCCGCACGCGCTCGGCGTCGCGGATCGAGTGCAGCACGCGCGAGGTGTGGAGCGTGGGCGGGAACGGCATGCCCGTGACGCACTCCGGGAGCGGCGCGGCGATCCGGGCCTCGAGGCGGAGCAAGCCTCCCTCGGTGGGCGCGAGCTCCACGTCCTCGTCGATCCCGCGGGCGCCCTCGAGCGACTCGCAGCGGAAGGGAGCGATCTGGCGGGCGCGCCACGCGCCGCTCGCCGCGTCGAGCGCGAAGCCGTCGGCCTCGAGGGTCTTGGGCTCGACGTCGCGACCCCACACGAGGGCGTAGTCGGTGCGGCTGGCGAGGTGGACGACGCTGCCGTCGGAGGCGTCGTACCAGCCGGTGGGGAAGGAGGCGGAGACGGAGGCGGGATCGGAGACGGAGACGGAGGCGGAGGCGGAGGCGGAGACGGAGACGGAGACGGAGACGGAGACGGCGTCGGTGTTTACGGCGTCCGGCATGGACGGGGGCCGGCAGGCGAGGACGGAGACAGAGATCGACGCGCACACGACGCCCCACCGCATACGACATCGACACGCATGGGCGCTCTCGGCTTGGGCGACGAAGCTCGTGTGTATCGGCCATCTGTGTATATTGGGATACTGGGGCATGAGAGGAGCAAGGCGATGAACCGCGGAGTTTTGGCCGTGTTCGGCTTGGCGATGTGCGTCTCCGGGGCGCTGGCGTTCGGGGCGTGTGGCAGCACCGGAGGCAACAACGCCGACGGCGGCGGCGGCGACGGTACGCTCACCAACGACGGTCCCTCGCCGGACGCGCAGAACTTCCCGTGCGACGGCTGCGGGCCGTTCCCTCCTCCTAGCGCTCCTCAGTGCTCGCCGCAGGTGCTCGGCCCGGCGAAGCTCGCCTACCCGACCGACGGCTTGCTGCTGCCTCCCAACATGAACGTGCTCGAGGTGCAGTTCGTCCCGCCGCAGGGCGCGGTGGAGTACGAGGTCGACTTCGAAAACTCGATCACCGACGTGCGCGTGACGACCTTCTGCGACGCCGTGCCCGACGTGCGCGGCGGGCCGAGCAAAGGTTGCGGGCTCACCCTGCCGCAAGCCGCGTGGAACGCCATCGCGAACCAGAACCGCGACGGCGATCCGGTCGTCATCACGGTGCGCGCGACGATCGACGGGTCGTGCGTGACGACGTCGCAGGAGACAGTGCGCGTGTCGTTCGCCAAGGACGATCTAGCCGGCGGCATCTACTACTGGCAGTCGGCGACGTACGGCGGCATCGGCGGCAAGACGGGCGGCATCTACAGCCACGACTTCGGCACCTTCGATCCGACGCCGACGCCGTTCTACACCTCGGGCTCGACGGGCACCTGCGTGGGCTGCCACAACGTGGCGCGCGACGGCATGCGCATGGCGCTCGCGATCGACGACCCGGACGGCGACGACGAGTTCGGCGACGTCCACACGCTGGTGATGGACATCCCGACGCGCACCAAGGTCGGCGGGACGAACATGTCGCCCGGCTTCCAGACCTTCACCCACGACCACTCGCGCATGGTCGCCAGCACCTTCAAGACCAACCAGGACAAGGCGTTCGCCATCTTCGATGGCAACGGCGCGACCCTGCTCGCCACCGCCATGCTCCCGAGCGGGATGTACGGCACCCAGCCGGATCTCTCCAAGGACGACCAGTCCCTCGTGTTCGTCGTCCCGGGGAAGACCACCAACAACGCGACGACGATCTCCAGCGCAGGCGACCACCACTTCGTGGGCGGCTCGCTCTACACCGCGTCGTTCGACGGCACCGCCAACACCATCGGCACGCCGCAGGCGCTGCTCGCCGCGACGGGCACCCAGAACTTCTACTACCCGTCGTTCGCGCCCTCGCTGAACTTCGTCGTCTTCAACGAGGCCGACGACGCCTCGGCGGCGAACAACACCAACGACGCGTTCTACAACCGCAAGGCGCGGGTGAAGATCATGCACTACCCGCCGCAACAGGGCGACGCGCCGCTCGATCTGGCGGCGCTCAACGTGGCCGACGGCCTGTCGAACTCGTGGCCGCGCTGGAGCCCGTTCGTCGGCACCTACAAGGGTCACAAGCTGCTCTGGGTCACGTTCTCCTCGAACCGCGACTACGGCCTGCACCTGGTCAACACGGGCTTCGACAACTGCTACCCGCCGGAGAGCCCGCTCTACGATCAGCCGCAGCCGCTCTCGAAGCAGAACACGACCTACGCCAACTGCGCCCAGCCGCAGATCTGGATGGCGGGCGTCATCGTCGACGACGATCGCGGCCTCGACAAGGGCGACCGCTCCTTCCCGGCGTTCTGGCTCCCCTTCCAGGACGTCAACAGCCACAATCACTCGGCGCAGTGGGTCGAGAAGATCGTCTCGAGCCCGCCGGACGCCGGGCCGTGCGTGAGCACGGCGGGTGGGGCCTGCGGACCGTCCAACCTCTGCTGCACGGACTACGTCTGCTGCAACGGGACGTGCCAGGGCGCCTGCGTGAACTAGTCCCAGCTCTGCCCAAACGTACAGTGTAGGCGTTGACGGCAGCTTTTGCCGGGGACAAAATGGGCTCGTTGAACGAGAAACCCAACCGCTTCGAGGAGGGGGATAACGTCTCCGCCGTCGTGCCCGTCACGACGACGAGTCAGCCGCCGCCGCTCCTCGAGCTGGAGGCGCTGTTCGAGCCGCTCGGCCTCGAGGTGCTCGGTCGCTCGCTCGAAGCGCGCCTCGACGAGATGCTCCGGCGCCTGAACGAGCACGACTTCCTCGCCACGCTGGTGCTCGCGGAGTCGATCCTGCTCGCGGTGCAGGGCCACGGGCTCGCGGTGGTGTGTCGCAACGAGGCGCTCGGCGCTCTGGCCCCGCTGCTCGACAACCCGATGACGCGCATCTCGGTGCCAGACGCGAGCGAGGCTCTCACGCCGGACACGCTCGCGCTGCTCGGGCGGTGCGACGGGCGGACGAAGGCCGCGATGATGTTCGGATCGGGCGTCGCACGCGTGCGGGCGCTGCGCGCGCTCCACGATCTCATTCGCCTGGGCATGGTGCGCGTGGGCCGCGCGCCCTCGGCGCCCTAGCGTCAGGCGAGCAGCACGCGCAGCGCGGCGTCGTCGCCGGTCTCCATCGCGCGCTCGGCCTGCAGGCTCGCTCGGTCGCGGTTGATGGTGACCACGGCGCGCACGCGATCCTGCTCGACGTAGGCGACGAGCGCGTCGCGCTTCTCGAGGCTGCCGCGCACCTCGATTCGGTCCCAGCGCTCGGCGTGACCGACGTACGAGAGCGTGACGTCGTGGTGCTGGCTCCAGAAGAAG
>DATIQP010000756.1:0-4148 GCA_035470765.1 Polyangiaceae bacterium
CCATCTCGCTCTCGTTGGTGCCGTACTGGACGACGACGAGCGCCGGATCGCGCAGCGCCATCTGCTCCTTCCAGTGATCGACGTTCATCTCCTTCCAGAGCACCGCCCGCCCGCCGAGCGCGCCGAGCGCGTCGTAGGTCACGCCGGGCTGGTCGCGCTCCATCACCACCCCGAAGAGGCGCACGTCGCCGCCCCCGAGCGTGCGGATCGTCATCGTCGCGGCGCCGTCCGGGACCTCGAGGCTCGCCTTGCGCGAGACCTTCGCGTCGCCGCGCGTGGAGACGCGCACGGGAGCCTGGCCCTTGGTCTCCATCTGGAAAGAGCCGCCCCACGGCTGCTCGAGATAGTAGACGTCGAAGCGCGAGACCTTGGTGCCGTAGGAGCCTCGGCTGACGGTACCGAACGTCGCCGTGGCCGACGCCGTCGTGTGGAACGACACGCCGCCGAGGCCGTACATGCCGTCGTGGACGAGCGGGCCGGTGATGCGGCTCATCTCCCAGCCCTCGGAGGCTCGGTGGTCGACGTCGTTCTGGAAGTACCAGTCCCACGCGTTCGCGATGAGGATGAAGCCGTGCCCCGCGTCGCCGAAGCGGTCCTGCACGCGCCGGCGCATGGTCCCGGAGACGTAGTCGCTCGCGATCACGGAGTCGCCGTAGTGCAGGACGCGCGTCACGGCGCCCGGCTCCTTGCGGAGGGTGCGCGCGAGATGCTTGTAGAATGCATCCATCGCCGTCCCGGTGGGGTCCTCGATGGCGACCGAGCCGGCGGCCTCGGCGAGCTGCGCGGGATCGAGCGGGATGCGCTCGTCCGGGAGCGAGTTGGTGACGGTGGCCTTGTTCTGCGTGGCGCCGAGCTTGGCCTCGCCGAGCGTGGTGACGGGCGCGGGAACCAGCGCCGAGGTCGTCACCGCGTCGACGTCCTGCGGATCCCACGGGGCGTGCACGATGCGCAGCCTGCGCAGCTTGGGCGACGCGTACGGCACCAGCAGCACGGCCAGCATCACGAGCAGCGCGCGGCTCGTCTTGCGAAGGAGGGGAGCTTGGGGTCCTTCCGCGAGCGTCACTGCACCCGCACGCCTATCACGAACGACGGCGCGACACGAGCCCGACGAGCCCGAGCACGATGCCAATCACCCCTGCGCCGTTGCCGCCGTGCCCGCTCGTCTCGCAGCCGCTCGCGTGGACCGTGCACTCGCTCTGCGTGTCGCTGACGGCGGTGCAGTCGTAGCCGGTCGGGCACGACGTGGGATCGGCGGTGCAGTCTTGCGTGCACGTGCCGTTGTCGAGGCAAAGGCCGGACTGGCAATCGGCGGCGGTCGTGCAGGGGTCCCCGAACTTGGCGAGGCGCGGATCGGGCCCGCCCTCGAGCCACGGATCCTGCCCCGCGTCGGCGCACGCCTGCCGGACGAGGTCGGCGAAGGCGTCGACCCGCGTGTAGTAGTTCGTGGCGCCGATGCACGTGCCGGCGGGGTTGTTGGGATCGTAGGCGGTGTTGTTGCCGCCCGCCGAGACGACGCCGAGGATGGCGTTCGTCGTCATGTCGAGCGACGGGCCGCCGCTGTCGCCGCTGCAGATCGACTCGCCGACGAGGAAGTCGTTGGGCGCGACGGGGAGCTGGGTCGGCGAGCCCGCGGACGGCCCCACGATCTGGATGAGGACGTTGTCGCGCTGCTGGCGGACGCTCGGGAACGTCGAGTTGTTGATGAGCCCCCAGCCCACGGCGTCCGTGCGCTCGTCGACCGTGGGCGGCGAATCGAGCCGGATCTGCGCGATGTCGGCCCCCGGGATCGCCTGGTCGAGCAGGACGAGCGCCAGGTCGTGGTTGCACAGGTTGGTGGCGCCGTCGTGGTAGATGGCCGCGCCCTTCGCGTCCGGCGGGGTGACGCCCAGCGTCGGCCGGCTCTCGCCGTAGTAGACGCTGAGCGACGAGGCCGGGAAATCCGAGCCGATCGCGCCGCCGCCGGTCATGCTGTTGCCGTTCTGGTCGCAGGCGAAGCCCTGGCCGTCGGTGTTCGAGACGCAGTGGCGCGCGGTGAGCACGAGGTTGGGGGCGAGCAGCGACCCGCTGCACGACTCGACGATGCCCTGGCTCGGATCGTAGTGGACCAGCAGGATGACGAAGTCCTGCGACGCGTCCGAGGCGTGCCCGCTGATGATGGGAGCTCGCTGCGAGCCCGTTGGATCGCTCGCGGCCGAGCACGCGACGCCGAACGCAGCCAAGCAAGCGAACACGAGTCCCCGCATGGAGCTCCCTTTCAGTTGATGGGCGTCGTGCCGAGACCTCGAGGCAAACCGTCGTTCTTGGGGGGGCAGGCCACGGCAATGGCGCGGCCGAGCTCCGCGAGCCGCTCCGCCGTGAGCTGCACGGTCACGCCAGAGGTCACGAGCGTGACGTGGAACGTCCCGCAGGCGCACTTGGCGATGCGGACCTGCTCGGTGTTGACGATCGTCGTGTGAGGACCGCAGGCCGGCTTGTCGCTCATGGTGAACATGCAATATACCACGCCCCGATGCTCGACATCGCCTACATCCGCCAGAACCCCGACGCCGTCCGCGCCGCCATCAAGAACAAGCGCTTCGATCTCGATCTCGACGAGCTTTTCGAAGCCGATCGAGTGCGCCGCGAGACGATCGCGAAGCTCGAGGCCCGGAGGCAGCGCAAGAACGAGGTCGCGCAGGCGATCCCCAAGGCGAGCAAGGAGGACCGGCCGAAGCTCATCGAGGAGGGTAGGGTCGTCAAGGCGGAGCTCGAGAAGCTCGAGCCGATGCTCGCCGAGGTGCAGAAGCGCTTCGACGACCTGATGCTGCGAGTCCCGAGCGTGCCGCGGCCCGAGGTCCCGGTCGGCAAGGGCGAGGAGGACAACGTCGAGGTCCGCCGCGTCGGCGAGGTCCGCAAGTTCGCCTTCCAGCCGAAGGACCACGTCGAGCTGATGACGACCCTGGGCTTCGTGAACTGGGACGGCCCGCGCAAGTTCGTCGGCGCCCGCGCCTACGCGCTCACGGGCCTCGGCGCGCTCCTCGAGCTGGCGGTGACGAGGCTGACCGTCGACGTGCTCATGGAGCGCGGCTTCACCCTCGTGATCCCTCCCGTCATGGTGCTCGAGCGCGCGATGCAGGGCACGGGGTACTTCCCGATCGGCCGCGACCAGGCCTACTCGATGCCGGAGGACGGGCTGTTCCTCGTCGGCACGAGCGAGGTCGCGCTGGTCAGCATGCACTGCGACGACATCCTCGACGCCGCGCAGCTCCCGATCCGCTACGCGGGCATCTCGCAGTGCTTCCGCCGCGAGGCGGGCGCGCACGGCAAGGACACGCGCGGCCTGTATCGCGTGCACCAGTTCACGAAGGTGGAACAGGTCGTCTTCTGCACGCCGGACGAGGAGGTCGCCGAGAAGGAGCACTACGCGCTGCTCGGCAACGCCGAGGCGGTGCTGCAGAAGCTCGAGATCCCGTACCGCGTCGCCCTCGCGTGCACCGGGGAGATCGGCCTCGGCCAGACGCGCAAGCACGAGGTCGAGTCGTGGATGCCGAGCCGCAGCGCGTTCTCGGAGACGCACTCGTGCTCGACGCTCGGCGACTTCCAGGCGCGCCGCTCGAACATCCGCATGCGCCAGGCCGACGGGTCGCTCGCGTTCCCGTTCACCCTCAACAACACGGCGATCGCGAGCCCGCGCATCCTGATCCCCCTGCTCGAGAACCACCAGAACGAGGACGGGTCGATCACGCTGCCGAAGGCGCTCGTGCCTTACATGAACGGGATGACGCGGCTCGAGCCGGGATGGAAGAAGTAGCAGCGGACGCTCGCGCGAAGTCATGATCGGCGTCTCCCAGCTCGGCAAATCGTACGGCGGTCGCACGCTGTTTCGCGATGCGTCGTTCCAGCTCAACCCGGGATCGCGCTACGGCCTCGTCGGCGCGAACGGCTCGGGCAAGACCACGTTCTTGAAGATCGTCGCCGGCGACGAGCCCGCCACCGAGGGGGCGGTCTCGATCCCGCCCGGCGCGCGCGTCGGCGTCCTCCGACAAGATCGCTTCCTCGACGACGCCGAGCTCACGCTGCACGTGGCCATGGCCGGCGACGCGCCCGTCTGGCGCGCGCTTCGTGAGCGCGATCGGATCATCGACCACGGCGAGGGGGATCCGAGCCAC
>DATIQP010000757.1:0-1763 GCA_035470765.1 Polyangiaceae bacterium
ACGGACATCAGGACGTTGGAGAGCACCGGCATCGTGCTCTTGCGCTCGGCCACGCCCTGCATCCTGGCTACGAGCTTGAGCAAATCCTTCTTGGCGACCGAGAGCTCCATTGAACCAAGGGTCGTTTACCAGAAAGCCGCCAAGCTTGGGACAGCGAGTGACGCTCTTCTTTAATTCTTTAAGTTAAATTTCTTAGAAGTGTCAGTAGGCCCTGTGAATGGAGGGGATTACTGAAATCCACCATGATTCCAGACTCATGGAAGGTGCTAGGCTGTGGAGAGCGATGTGTGTGCGACGGTATGACATCGTGGGAAAGACGGCGCCGACCGCCCTCCACATGACTACCCAGAGCTTGTTCAACAGGGCTGTACGCACGTTGTACACACCCCCGGAGCAGCTCAGGCCTCTTTGGTGGCCAGGATCTGGGCGAGCTCGTCCACGAGCTCTCGGCGCGCCCGCTCGTACGTCTTGGGGCCCACGTCGCCGGCGGCCCGCGAGCGCTCGAGCTGTTCCATCTCGTGCAGGACGCGCGCCTGGTCGCGGCGGCCTGCCTTGGGGCCCTTCCGAGCGCGCGTGCGGTTCACGCCGACATAGATGCCTGCTGCGACGCCCAGCGCCGCCAGGACGGTGCCGATGAGGCGGCTGGGCCCCGGCGTGGGCAGCCCGCGAAGCGCGATGTGGACCGAGCGCATGGGGGCGTCGCCTTGCTCCAGCTGGCGGCCCGTGACGAGCTCGCGCTGACCCTCTTCGTTCTGCTGCGAGGTGGCCGCCGGGAAGCCGTCGACCTCGAGGCGCATGCCCGGAGCGGCGGCGGCGCGCACGACGAGGGTGCCCAGGTTGGGCGGCGAGCCGATCTCGATGTCGACGTCGCTCTGGCCGCTGTAGGGCACCTGCCAGCTGAAGAGCACGCTCTGGTCGCCCGGGCCGAACGTGCCGTGGAGCTTGGCGCCCTCCTTGGGCATGGCGTCGATGCCGACGTCGCTCATCTGCTGGACGTTGTTGAGCGCGGTGAAGTCCTCGGGAAGGCGCAGCACGAGGTTGTTCGGCACCCAGGCGACGGGCGAGCCGTTGTGGATGTCGATGCGCTGCTGGAGCTGGATGCGGTCGTCCTTGACCTCGAGGTAGACGATGCCGCGCGAGAGGATGATCGCGCCCCGCGCGTAGTCGCTCGTGGGCGGATAAACGTGCAGCACGACGTGCGTGCCGCGCTGGGGCGAGAGCCGGAACGGCTGCGCCCCGAAGGCCGCCGCGCCTTCGTGAGCGGTCACCCGGTAGGCGACGTCGCTGCCCGTCTCGAGCCCGGTGAAGTCGACGACGCCCGCGGCGTCGGTCGCGGCCGAGAGGTGCTTGTGGTTGTCGCCCTTCGCGATGGACTGCACCACGATGCCGAGCTCGACGGGGTGGTTCGCGATGGGGCCGTCGTGCGCGTCGCGCAGCTCGATGTGGATGGTGCCGGGCGCGACCGCAGGGTCGTCCTCCGAGGAGTCCGCGGGCGGGCGGAAGAGCGCCGGCCCGGGGGCTTGCTGGCCGTGACCCGTGCCGGGATGCCCGCTGGGCAGCTGCGTCGTGGCGGCGGGGGCCTGGCTCGCGGCCGGGGCGGCGGCGGCGTCGCGCGTGCGGACGCCCGCATCGAGCAACGGACGCGCTGCGACGGACGCGTCTTGCGCACCGGCCGACGCGGCGAGCGAGAGGCTGAGAGCGAAAGCCGAAAAGGCCCTCATGTGTCGTCCTCCGGCGGCTCTTCGTCGCCCTCGGGAGCTTCG
>DATIQP010000758.1:0-6617 GCA_035470765.1 Polyangiaceae bacterium
CGGCGTCGGGATTGTGCAGGTCCCCGGTGACGATGCCCGAGAGCTGGTCCGAGATGTTCGCGGCGTCGAGCACGTGACCTCCGACGGCGAGGTGAACGCTGGCGACGTCGAGGTGGCTCTGCAGCTTTCGCTGCGCGCCGGCGAGGCCGAGGTCGGCATGCCAGGTCAACTGCGGTACGGCGACCGCGACATCGCCACGACCGTAGCTCGCGTGAGCGAGGCGCACGTCGATCGTGCCCGTCGCGGCCGCGGTGAGGGCAAGGTTCGAGGCCATCCGCGTCGCGCCGTCACTCGTGACGTCCTCGACCACGCCGAACAGCTCCCCCTTCGCCGCGACGCCCACCTCGAGCTTGGACAGATCCAGGCCGTCGAGACCGCGAACCTCGGCGACCAGCGGCTGCAGCGACGCGAGATGCGAGAGCTCCCCGCTCACTTCGTACGAGACGGCGCGCCGGGAGCGGTCGAACGACGCAGCGACCGCGAGCTTGCTCGTCGCGCGGCCGTCGGTGCCGAGCTCGATCCGCAGGGCCGGCACGGCGCGATCGATCTTCGCGGAGAGCGTCACGTGATCGTCGGACTCGCCGAGGCCGGCGATCGCGAGCGCCTGCGCGCGCACGTCGATGTCGGCGTCGTGGCGCATCGCGGTACCGTGAGAGTCGACGGTGACGGCGAGCGAGCGCGCGGCGATCGATCCGAAGCCGGGCCGATCGATATCCAGCTTGGTGTGGTGGCGGATCTCGGGCAGCGCCGACGAGATGCGCTCGACGCGCCCTTTCGACTCGATCGCCAGGGCCATTCGCCCAAGCGGGATCAGCGCCGTGTCGTCGGCCGGGAGCAGCGGCCGTGTCGGCTCGAGCGTGGCCGCGTGCGCGTGCAGCTCGTAGTCGACGGCGTCGACCTCCTTCCCTGCGTCGAGGTCCAGCCGGGCGTCGCCGAGCTCGGCCTCGAGGTGGGCCTTGCCCGTGCTCGCGATGGGCCGCGCCAGGTCGGGGGCGGCGTTCGTCACGGCGACCGCGACGCGCGCCGGAGCGTCCGCGAGCGGGCGCCCTTTGTCGTCGAAGAGCTGCAACCGCGCCGTCTTCGCCTCGACCTCGACCGCGTAGGGCGCGTGACCCGAGAGCAACGCGTGCGCTCGGAGCGCGACGGTGCCGGCCACGCTGCGGGACGACTTGGAGCGCGCGGAGATCTCGGCGATCTCGCCAGTGATCGTGACGTCGCCCTTGGTCGCGAGAGGGTTGTCCGCGTCGACGTGCAGATCACCGAGCGCGACGGTGAGATTTCCGTCGCGCACGGCGAACGGGCTCGAGCCGGAGGCCTCCACCGACGCAAAGCCGAGCTTGACCGTCCCGTCGAGCGCGCCGCCCGGGCTCTGCCGGCCATCGACGCGTACGTCGACCGCGCTGGCCTTGGTGTCGCCGCGGCTCGACGCCAGCGTCACGCCATCGAAGGCCGCTGACCCGTGAACGATTGCGCTCGCGGAATCGGGCATCACGTGGAGCCCGACCGCGGCCGTGTCGACGCTCAGCGCGCCGCCGCCGTCGAGTCGAAGCTTCAGGTTCGAGAGGTCGCCGTCGATCGCGAGGGTGCCGCGGTCGCTCACGCGAGGTGGGTTCTCGAGCAACGCCTCGACGACTCGGTAGCGAACCTGGGCGTGCGTGACGGTGACGGGGACGAGCTCGGCGGGCACGGCCGTGAGCAGCCTCGCGAGGTCGATCTCACCGACGGCGTGATGCAGGATCGGCGCGCCCTCGTCCGGGATCGACGCGAACGCTTCCTCGGCGTGCCCGGCGCCATCGGCGAGCTCGGCGGCGAGGGTCACGTCCGTCCGCCCCACGGGCGCATCGAACCGGGCGCGCGCGCCGGCATGGAGTACGTGGGCGACGCCATAGCCAGCGGCGAAGGTCTGATCGACGACGCGGAGATCGATCGCAAGGGCGAGATCGGTCGAGGTCGCCACCGCGGTCGCCGAGAACCGGGCGTGAGCGATGGAGTCGCCTCGAGGTCCGTGCCTTCGGAGATCGAGCTCGAGCGGAGCGCCCTCGGAGCCCAGGCGCAAGCGCAGCGATCCGCCCTGGCCCGCGGGCTCGGCGCTCGCGCTCAGCTCGACACCGCCCAGGTTCGTGCGTTCGACCTCGTTCCCCTCCTTGGTGCTCACGAGCGTGGCCGAGACATTCGTGATGTCGATCTCGCCTACCGGCAGCGCAGACCCCAGCAGTGACGCACCGCGGTGCGACAGCGGAACGGAAGGCTCCGGGGGTTTCGTGGTGGGAATCGCATCGAAGGAGGTCCGACCCTTTTCGTCCATCGCGACCGTCACCGCGACGTCCGCCACCGTGAGCTTCGTGATCTCGGGGCCGTCACCCGCGAGAGAACCGAGCGACCAGCGCGCGGCTACGTGCCCGATGCGCGCGAGCTCCGGTGCCGCGCGGCGCACCTCGGGCGGCGAGAGCACCACGATGTCGTCGATGTCCAACCCCGAAAACAGGCTGACGCGCACCGCTCCGTAGTCGATCTCCACGCCCGCGCTCTTGGCGACGATCGCCTGGACCCTCCGCTTGACCCACGGCCGGTCGAGGTTGTGGACGACGATGAGGGCAAGACCGAGGACGAGCGCGACGAGTGAGCCGGCCCCTTTCAGGGCACGCCGGCTCCATTTCCCCCACCAGCGAACGCGCCATCGCGCCCGCTCGCGTGGCTCTCGCGTCGTCACCTTCGAAGCATGCCGAATGTGGCTGTCCCAAGCAAGGCGCCGGGGCAGATGCGTGCTAGCGCTCCCCGCGGGCCACGAAGCGCTGCATCGTCCGCAGGCTGAGGCCCAACCGCCGCGCCGCGCGCGAGCGGTTGCCTCCCTCGAGCGCCAGCGCCGAGCGGAGCACCAGGTCGACGATCTCTTCGAACGACTGATCGAGCCGCACCACGATCTCCTCGGCGCCCGACATGGGCTGGGAGGGCCCGCGCGCGCGCGCGGCGGCCTGGATCGCCGGCGGTAGATCGCGGACGCGGACGTCACGGCCCTCGCGCAGCAGGCACACGAGCTCGATCGCGTTGCGGAGCTCGCGCACGTTGCCCGGCCAGTCGTAGTCGCGCAGCGCGGCCATCACCGCTCGGCCGAGCTTCGGCGGCGTGGTGCCGTGCGTCGAGGAGACCTGCGCGAGCATGTACTGCACCAGCGGCGCGATGTCGGCGCGTCGCTCGCGCAGCGGCGGGACGCTCAGGCTGACGCCCTGGATGCGGTAGTACACGTCGGCCCGGAAGCGCCCGCTCTTCACCTCCTGCTCGAGCGGCCGCAGCGTCGCACAGACGATGCGCGTGTCGACGTGGATCTTCTCGCTGCCGCCGACGCGCATGAAGCGGCGGTTCTCGAGGAAGCGGAGCAGCTTGGCCTGCACCGTCTGGGGCATCTCGCCGATCTCGTCCAGGAAGAGCGTCCCGCCGTCGGCGGCCTCGAGCTTGCCGCGCGCGCGATCGCTCGCCCCGGTGAACGCGCCTCGCTCGTGACCGAAGAGCTCGCTCTCGAAGAGCGACTCCGGGATGGCGGCGCAGTTGATGGGGATGAAGGGGCCGACGCGCCGCTTGGACAGATCATGGATGCGCCGGGCGAGCACCTCCTTGCCGGTGCCGCTCTCGCCCACGAGCGTGATGCCGACCTCGCGGTGCGCCACCGCGCGCAGGACGCGGTCGAGCCGGCGCATGGCGGGAGACTCCATGACGGGCTCGAGGACTATGTCAACTTGACGCATCGTCTTGGCGGCGATCAAAGGCTCGTTTCTCCGTGTCTTGTCCCGCTCCAGCCGCGGGAAGGCACGGCCGTGGCGGACACGTTGTCGTACGTCAGTATGACATAATTGCGCGTCGTCGGACGCAGAAGCGGCACTTAGGTGTCGTCCCGCGGCACTCTCGGGTGAGCGCTTCGCTCGAAGCAGCCAATTCTCGGCAGGGTACGGCGCTTGCTCAGGGCGGCGATGGAGCGAGGAAGTACTTGAACCTGACCGTCCGCGAAGCCGCCACGATGCTCAACGTCTCGGAAGAGGTCGTCTACCGCTGGATCCGCGACAAGGAGATCCCTGTCCACCGCGTGAGCGACCACTACCGCTTCCACCGAGCCGAGCTGCTCGAGTGGGCCACGGCGCGTGGGATCCGCGTCTCGTCGGCGGAGTTCCACCAGCGGGAGCCCGAACGCGCGCCGAGCTTCGCCGACGCGCTCGCCACGGGCGGCGTCCACTACGACGTCGGCGGGGCCGATCGAGAGGCGGTCCTGGCGTCGATCGTCCGGCTCATTCCGATCGAGCAGGAGGATCGCGACGTCCTGTTCGATTTCCTCGTCGCGCGCGAGGCGATGGGCTCGACGGGCATCGGCGACGGCATCGCCATCCCCCACGTCCGCAACCCGGTCGTGCTCCAGGTCGCCAAGCCTTCCATCACGCTCTGCTTCCTCGCCAACCAGGTCGACTTCGACGCGATCGATCAGAAGCCGGTCACCACCGTCTTCTTGCTGGTCACGCCCACCGTGCGCACGCACCTGTACCTGTTGTCGCGCCTGTCGGCGGCGCTCCACGACGAGCTCTTCAAGGAAGCGATCCTCAATCGTGCGCCGCGGGAGGTCATCCTCGAGGAGGCTCGCCGCGTGGAGGGTTCGCTCTCGCAGCGCATGCCCGCCGTCAGGGGCCCGCTCAAGTGAGCTTGCTCGGCCTCGCCATCGCGCTCCTCGTCGGCGGCGGGGTGTTCGCGCTGCTCGCGTGGCACCGAGGCGTCGGCTCCACGGTGGCGGCGCTCGCGGCCGTGGCCGGGTGCGCGGTCGGAGCGTGGGCCGCCGTTCGAGGGCTCGCGCAGCCCGAGTCGTTCACGACGATCTGGGCCATCCCGTACGGCCAGATCCACGTCGCGATCGATCCGCTCTCGGCGTTCTTCCTGGTGCCCGTCTTCGCCATCGGGGGCCTCACCGCGGTCTACGGCCGCGCGTACCTCGGCGCGCGCAGCCACGGCATCACCGCCTTCGCCTTCAACCTCCTCGTGGCGAGCATGGCGTGCGTCGTCATCGCGCGGCAGGCGGTGCTCTTCCTCGTCTCGTGGGAGGTGATGTCGCTCAGCGCGTACGTGCTGATCACCGTCGATCACGAGCACGCCGAGGTGCGGCGAGCCGGCTGGGTCTACCTCATCGCCACGCACATCGGCGCCGCCGCCCTCGTCGCGCTGTTCTTGATCTACGCCCGCCACGCCGGCAGCTTCGACTTCGATCGCTTCCAGACGGCGGCGGCGCTGCCCTGGACGGGGCGGCTCGCGCTGACCGGGCTGGCGCTTTTGGGCTTCGGCGTCAAGGCGGGGATCGTGCCGCTGCACGTCTGGTTGCCCGAGGCGCACGCCGCGGCTCCGAGCCACGTCTCGGCGCTGATGTCCGCGGTCCTGGTCAAGGTCGGGCTCTATGGTCTCTTGCGCGTGCTCTTGCTGCTCGGGCGGCCGACGCCGTGGCTCGGACCGTCGCTGATGGTCCTCGGGCTGGTGGGCGGATGGCTCGGCATCTCGCTGGCGCTGTACCAGCGCGATCTCAAGCGCGCGCTCGCGTACTCGACGGTCGAGAACATGGGCATCATCCTGCTCGGCGTCGGGACCGGGTTCTGGGGCGCGACCGCGAACCACCCCGTCGTCGCGGCGCTGGGAATGACGGGCGCGCTGCTCCACGTGTGGAACCACGCCGCGATGAAGGGGCTCATGTTCCTCGGCGCGGGCGGCGTCCTCCACGGCGCGGGGAGCAAGGACCTCGAGCGGCTCGGCGGGCTGGTGAAGCGCATGCCGCTGACGGCGGGCTGCATGATCACCGGCGCGATCGCGATCGCGGCGCTCCCGCCGCTCAACGGCTTCGTGAGCGAGTGGCTCATCTACCTCGGCCTCGCGCACGGCGCGCTCGTGGCCGACGGTGCGGCGGGCGTCTCGACGTCGCTCGCCGTCGGCGTGCTGTCGTTGATCGGCGGGCTCGCGGTCTTCTCCTTCGTGCGGCTGATCGGCATCGCCTTGCTCGGCCAGCCGCGCAGCGAGAGCGCCCGGCACGCGCACGAGCCCGGCGCCGCCATGACGGCGCCGCTGGTCTTGCTCGCGGCCGTCTGCGTCGCGGCGGCCGTCGCGCCTCGCTTCGCCGCTCAGGCGATCGCGCCGTCGATCGCCCAGCTGCTCGGTCGTGCGCCGGACGCGGCGCCTTTGCAGTCGCTCGCGACGATCGGCAAGCTCGACGCGATCCTGATCGCGATCCTGCTCGTCGCCGGGGCGATCGCGGTGCGGCTGGCGCGCGGGGCCGCCTCGGACTCCACGTGGGGATGTGGCTACGCGCAGCCCACGTCGCGGATGCAGTACACGGGCCGGTCGTTCTCCGAGCACCTGGCCGAGCGCATGATGCCCAAGTGGCTCGGCCCTCGGGTGAAGGTCTCCGCCCCGAAGGACCTCTTCCCTGGCGCGACGAGCCTCACCTCCGACTCCTCGGACCCGGTCACCCGGGGCTTCTACGAGCCGTTCATCTCGCGCTGGGGTGAGAGGTTCATGCGGCTGCGGTGGCTGCAGCAGGGCGTGCTCCAGGCGTACCTCGTCTACATCCTGGTGGCGGCGCTCGCGGGCCTCTCCTGGGTCTCGTT
>DATIQP010000759.1:0-15248 GCA_035470765.1 Polyangiaceae bacterium
GGGCGCTCGGTGGCCCCGTGCGAGATCAGGAACATCGGCAGAAGGCGGTGCGCCACGCCGACCATGACGAGCATCACCCAGCCGACGATCGCCACGTGGACGTGAGCCGCGAGCAGGACGAAGCGGCTCTCCGCCGCGAAGCCCGTCGTGAGGTTCAGGGCGAGCGCGAAGCCGAAGCTGAGGGTCACCACGAGGAAGAAGGAGGCGCCTGCGAGCGCCCACCAGGAGAGCGAGCGGGTCTTGGCTCTCGCGAGCGTCGCCATCAGGTTGACGGCGAAGATGGCGAGCGCGAGGGTCAGCGCGCCGGCGCCAACCGGGATGAGCGGCCGCGCGCCGGTCACGAGCGCGAGGACGAACGTCGGGATGCCGGAGACCAGGAGGCCGAACGTGACGTGCGCGGCCTGCTGCGAGCGGATTGGAGTGCCCACGGCGACCGGCAGGAACTGATACAGCGCGCCGATCATGGACGTCGTGATGAAGCCCAGCGTGAAAAGGTGCACCACGCCCGCGACGCGAGGCGCGAAGAACGCGCCCGCCGACAGCTCGGGAGCCACCCACACGAGCCCCACCGCTCCGAGCGCCAGAAACGTCAGCGCCGCGGCGAAGTTCTCGGCGGGCAGCCGCAAGGGCGGGCCGTCGGTGCTCGCGAGCCCGCCGATGGGAAGAGCGCTCGGCTGAGAGGTCGTCACGCGGTGCGCCATTGCACGCGTCGGGCCAGCCACGGCTCGGCACGACAAAGCCGCGCATTCACCTCGTCCGCGCCTCGAGCGTCGGGCGCTCGGTCGGCGCCGGCGTTCCACGATGGCGCACGCGGAACGCGCGCGTCACTCGTACGCGCGGAGCTTCCTCCAGAGCGTGTTGCGCGCGATCCCGAGCGCCCGCGCGGCGTGGGCCTGCGACCCCCGACACGCCTCGAGCACCCGCAGAACGTGCTCGCGCTCCACTTCGGCGAGCGGTCGAAGATCGGCGCGCCCCGGCGCGGGCGACGACGACGTCGACGACGCCGCCTCGATCTCCTCCGGCAGATCCTCGGCGCGGACCTCGGGCCCCGACGCCAGCGCGGCGCCGTGCTTGACGAAGTTCTGCAGCTCCCGGACGTTGCCCGGCCACGAGTACTCGGTCAGCCGCTTCCTCGCGTCGCGGGCGAAGCTGCGCGCCGAGCGGCCCTCGTCCTCGAGGAAGTGACGGGCGAGCGGCAGGATGTCCTCGCGGCGGTCGCGCAGCGGCGGCACGCGCAGGGTCAGCACCTTCAGGCGGAAGTAGAGGTCCTCGCGAAAGGCGCCCTCGCGCACGCGCTCGAGCAGGTGGCGGTGCGTCGCGCAGACGATGCGAACGTCGACCGCGAAGGGCCGCGTCTCGCCGACGCGCCGCACCTCGCCGTCCTGGAGGGCGCGCAGGAGCTTGGCCTGCAAGGGCAGCGGCATCTCGGCGATCTCGTCGAGGAAGATGGTGCCCCCGTCGGCCTCCTCGAACAGCCCAGTCTTGGCGTTGGCGGCTCCGGTGAACGCGCCTCGCGCGTGCCCGAAGAGCTCGGACTCGAGCAGCTCCGCCGGGAGCGCGGCCACGTTGACCGCGACGAACGGCTTGGCGGCGCGCACGCTGTTGGCGTGGAGCGTCCGCGCGACGACCTCCTTACCCGTTCCCGTCTCTCCCAGGATGGCGACCGGTGCGTGGCTCGGCGCGAATCGGGCGACCCGCTTGAGCAGGTCGTGCATGGCCGGGCTCTTGGCCACGATGCGCGTCACGTGGCGGAGGTTGGGCGCGAGGGGCGTCAGCCCGCACACGTCGCAGGTCCCGTCGCAGGAGGCGGGCGCGGCGGATTGTTCCATGTGTTCCAGTTTGGAGCTTACCGAAAAAAGGTCCAGGGGCAAACGACGCAAATTCAACGATGGGGAGTGTGGCACACCGTCTGCACAAGCAACGGCCATGCTCGAACGCCAGAACACCGTCGCCCGTACCGTCCTCGATCACTCGGAGTGCGCCAGCGTCTTCGTCCGCAACCGCATCGACTACTGCTGTCAGGGCGACGTGTCCATCGAGACCGCGTGCAAGAAGAAGGGGCTCGACACCGAGGCCCTGCTCGGTGAGCTGGAGCGCGCCATCGCCGAACGGCGAGGGGGTGACGATCCCGATCGCCGCACGATGCCGACGCACGAGCTCGTCGGGCACATCGTCTCGACACACCACGACTACCTCCGCAAGGCGATGCCTTTCCTGCAAGGGCTCGCGTCGAAGGTGAGCCGCGTGCACGGTGAGCACAACCCGAAGCTGCGCGAGCTCGAGGCGATCGTGCACGAGCTCGTCGAGGCGCTCTCCCCCCACCTCGACGCGGAGGAGAGCACGCTCTTCCCTGCCCTGCTCTCGCCGGCGCCGGATCGCAACCTCGTCACGCGGGAGCTGGCCGAGATGTTCACCGAGCACCGCGAGGTGGGTCAGCTCCTCGACCGCATGCGTGCAGCGACCGAGGACTACAGCGTGCCGGATTGGGGATGCAACAGCTACCGCACGCTGTTCAAGGAGCTCGAGCGGCTCGAGGACGACGTGCTCCGCCACGTGCACCTCGAGAACCACGTGCTCATGCCGCGCTTCGTCGCCGCCTAAAGCAGAAGTCACTCGAACCGATCGAGTCTTGACCAAGAGCTGGCGTCGACACGCGGCAGCGACACGCCGCGGCCGAGCCGCCGCATTGCAGCCTCAGGCCGACGAGCCGAGGCTCGTCCGAGGCTGTGTGCGTGTGCTATGCAGCACACGCACCTGGGAGGCCAGAAGCCCGGCGGCTTGGGCATGCCGACACGGCACGTGCCGGTCCCGCCGGAGACTTCACGCTGCCGCCTGTTGACAACCAGCGTGTCGCAAGACCATCAACACAAGCGGTCTGCCGCCAAGGGACGCTGGGGCTATCTTGGCGGGGTGAGCTACCGCCTGTCCGAAGAAGAGGCTCTCATCCAGCGGACGGTGCGCGATTTCGCCACGCGCGACCTCGTGCCCCTCGTCGCCGAGGCGGAGCGCTGTGGCCGGTTCCCGCGCGACCGCGTTCTGCCGAGGATGGCGGAGCTCGGGTTGCTCTCGATCGGCGTACCCGCGGAGCTCGGGGGCGTCGGCGGGACGTCGCTCATGCAGTGCATCGTGGCCGAGGAGATCGCGCGCGTCGCGGGCGGCTTCGCGATCGGCGTCATGGCCTCGGTCATCGCGCCCTCGGCGTTCGTTCGCCTGAGCCAGGGACACGCGCCGGCGGCCATGCTCGCGCCTCTGCTCACGGGCGGCATCCTGCCCGCGATGGCGTTCACCGAGCCTGGCGGCGGCTCCGATCTCTCGGGGATCCAGACCAAGGTGACCCGCACCGATCGCGGGCTCGTGCTCGACGGCGCCAAGACGTTCATCTCCAACGGCCCGACCGCCGACGTCTACCTGGTGGCGGCGATCCGCGCCGAGGCCGCCTCCGCTCCGCGCGAGGAGCGCGCCAAGGCGCTCGGCGTCTACGTCGTCACCCGAGGTCTCGAGGGCTTCACGCCCGGCCCGCCCATCGCCAAGCTCGGCATGCGATCGAGCGAGACGGGCGAGCTGCACTTCGACGGCGTCCTGTTGCCGCCGATCGGCTTCCAGGCGCCCGAGGCGGCGCCGGGCGGCAAGGACAAGGGCGGCTTCCGCGCGATGATGGACCTGCTCGACGTGAATCGCCTGTACATCGCCGCGCTGTCGATCGGGGTCGCGCAGGCCGCCTTCGAGGCCAGCCTCGCGTACGTCAAGGAGCGCGTAGCGTTCGGCAAGCCGATCGGCCACCACCAGGCCACGGGCTTCAAGGTGGCGCGGATGGCGATGAAGCTCGACGCCGCGCGAGCGCTCGTGCAGCGCGCGTGCGAGCTGTACGATGGGGGCCAGCGGTGCGCGCGCGAGGTCGCCTGCGCCAAGCTGTTCGCGACCGAGGCCGCGGTCGAGATCACGGGCGACGCGGTGCAGATCCACGGCGCGTACGGCTACGCCGAGGAGCTGCCCGTCGAGCGCTACTTCCGCGACGCAAAGGTCGGGACGATCTGGGAGGGGACGAGCGAGATCCAGCAGCAGATCATCTGCCGCGAGCTCGGGATGTACGCATCGACGTGAAGGCCGGCCGCGGCCGCGCTACTCTCGAGGCCGTGCTTGCCCGCGTGAGCTTCTTCGCCGTCCTCGTGGCGGTCGCTTGCTCTTCCTCGGGACCGCCCGACGTCGTCGGCGTCGACGGCGACGACGTGCAGTGCGATCCGCTCGACGCGATCGACGACGACTCGTCACAGCCCGCGATCGACACCCCGCTGCCGCTCACGCAGTGGGTCGACCCGTTCGTCGGCACGGGCGGCGTGGCGTTCGGCGTGGGCACGACGTACCCGGGGCCGCAGGTGCCGCTCGGGATGGTGCGGCCCGGGCCCGACACGTCGTCGAACGGCGGCGCCGCCGACTTCATGCACTGCTCGGGCTACTCCTACGCCGACGACACCATCGAGGCGTTCAGCGAGATGCGCGTCCACAGCGCAGGGATCGCCGACTACGGCGGGGCGGGCTTCATGCCGGTGATCGGGATGACGGCGGCGAAGTCGGCGCCGCACGGGCACGGCTCGCACTTCTCGCACTCCACCGAGACCGCCCAGCCCGGCTACTACGCCGTTACGCTCGACGACACGCAGACCAGGGTCGAGCTCACCGCCACGACCCACGTGGCGCTCCATCGCTACACGTTCCCGCAGGCCTCCGACGCGACGGTGGTCGTCGACCTCGGCCACGTCATGGCCGACGGCAACTCGGTCACGAGCGGCACGGTGACGATCGACGTGCCAGCGCAAACGGTGAGCGGCGTCTCGCACGTGATGGGCAGCTACAGTAGTCGCTACGGCGGGCTCGACATCTACTTTGCCGCGCGCTTCGACGCGCCGTTCGTTTCCTTCGGCACCTTCTCGAGCGGGACGCTGACGGACGCCAGCACGAGCGCGACCGGCGCCGACGTCGGCGCGTACCTGCACTTCGACGCCACCACCAAGACCACCTTCGAGGCCCACATCGGCGTCTCGCTCGTCGACGGAGCTCACGCGCTCGCCAACCTCGTCGCCGAGGACACGACCTTCGAGGCCGCGCGCGCCGCGGCCGACCAGGCGTGGGAGGCGCGCCTCGGCCGAGCGCGGATCCGCGCGCGCAGCGACCACGACCGGCGCATCTTCTACACCGCGCTCTACCACACGGCGCTCATGCCCGCGCTCTCGATGGACACCGACGGCAGCTACCGCGGCATCGACGGCAACGTGCACACCGCGAGCGGCTTCCGCTACTTCAGCGACTTCTCGCTCTGGGACACGTACCGCACCCTCCACCCCTTCATCACGCTGCTGTACCCCGAGGACGCGGCGGATCTCGCGGCGAGCCTGGTCCAGATGGGCAAGGACGGCGGCTTCATCCCGCGCTGGCCGATCGGACCGGGCGAAGCGGGCGGGATGGTCGGCGACGGCGGGACGATCGTCCTCGCGGACACGTACGTCAAAGGCGTCACCAGCTGGGACACGCAGGGCGGCTACGCGATCGCCAAGCAGCAGGCGACGGTGCCCGCCGCGCCGAGCGCGAAGGGCGGCCGCGAGGACCTCGCCGACTGGCTCGCGCTCGGCTACTACCCTGCCCCTGCCGACGACTCCGTCGCCAAGACGCTCGAGTACGGCGCGGCCGACGACGCGCTCGGCACCTGGGCCGCCGCGATGGGTCAGCAAGCCGATGCCGACACGTTCCACGCGCGAGGCAAGGGCTGGCAGAAGCTCTACGACCCCGCCTCGCACTTCATCTTTCCCAAGACCGCCGACGGCACGATGACGCCCGCGCTGCCCACGGCGATGGGCGGGCCTTACACCGAGGGCGACGCCTGGCAGTACAACTTCATGGTCCCGTACGACACGGACGGCCTCGTCGCGGCGATGACGAGGCCCGTGCTGCTCGGGCGCGTGGAGCAGCTCTTCACGCGCTTCGCGTGCACGGGCAAATCCAACGATTTCCCCAATCCCTACTACTGGCCCTCGAACGAGCCGGATCTGTTCAGCGGCTGGGTCTTCGGCGCGGTGGGCGATCCGGTGCGCGCCGGGCGGTGGCTGCGCTGGACGACGCTCACCCACTTCGACGACACGCCAGCGGGTCTGCCGGGCAACGACGACAGCGGGACGATGAGCGCCTTCTATCTCTTCGCTTCGCTCGGCTTCTACCCCGTTCCGGGCGCCGACCGTTACGTCCTCGGAAGCCCCTTGTTCCCTTACGCCACGCTGGCCACCCCGACGGGAACGATCACGGTCGACGCTCCCGCCGCGAGCAAGAAGACCCGCTTCGCCAAGAGCGTCACGCTCGGCGGCGCGCCGATCGCGGCGTTCGTCCATCACGGCGACCTCGTGCACGGCGCGACGCTGCACTTCGAGATGACCGCGACGCCGTGACCGCCGGCGAGCTCGCCGAGCCGCGCGAACCTTCGAGCTGGGATGGCATGCGCGATGCTGCGATCTCCATGTCTCGAAAGGAGGCGTGAGATGCTCACCAAATACATCAACCCAGCCATCCTCATGACCGCGGCTCTCGCGCTCGGAGGCACTGCCGTCGCGCAAAGCACGGGCGGAATGAAGACCGAGCCGAAGGCGCAACCCAGCCCGTCTGCGCAACAGGCTCCTCACGTGATGCAACCCGCCGCGCCGGTTCCCTCGAAGGCAGAAGCGGCTCCCGTGTTGAAGTCGGTGCGACTGTCCGCGCTCGACAAGAATCAGGTCAAGGACGTTCAGCAGCAGCTGAAGAACCTCGGCTTCTACAAGGCCGAACCGAACGGAGTCCTCAACCCGCAGACCCGCGCCGCGTTGCTCGCCTACTTCCAACACCAGATCGCTCTCACGCAGCAGGGCCGCATCAGCGACGACGCGCTGACCGTCTTCGGCTTCGGAAAGAGCGACATCGAGAAGGTCCGCGGCATCGACGAGGCGAAGGGCCCCGAGCGCGAGACCACGCAGGGCCGTGAGGCGCCGGCGACTCCGCAGCAGAAGGAGCCGATGAAGGAGCCGATGAAGCAGCAGCCGCAGCCGCAGCAGCCGCAACCTCAAAAGTAGCCCGCTACGTCTTGGGCGGGACCGCTCGCGATTGCCCGTCGAGCCATTCGTGGAAACGGCGGACGTCGCGGGCGGTGCCCCCGAGCTCGGTCCCGAACTTCTCGTACGCGTAGTCGATGGGGACGGCGAAGGTCAGCCCTTCGCTGTTGTGGAAGATGAACGACGAGATGCCGATCAGCTCGCCGCGCTGGTTCATCACGGGTCCGCCGGAGCTGCCTCCGTTCGCCGCCAGGTCCGTTTGCACGTAGGAGGTGCCGTCGAAGAGGCGGCTCACGTACGACACGATGCCGTGGCTCATCGAGAACCCCATCTTGCGCGGCGCGCCCATCGCGAAGACCTCGTCCCCCATGGCGACGTCCGCGACGGAGGACGCCGCGAGGGGCGCGCGATGCGCGGGCAATCCGTTCGTCAGCGAGAGCAGCGCCAGGTCCACGTCCTTGGCGCGCGCCACCACCTCGATGGGGATGGGCGTGGGGTCGCCGTCGAAGTACGCGTCGACGTGATCGAGGCCGTCGATGACATGATCACACGTCAGGACGTGGCCCGCCGGGTCGAGCACGACGCCCGCTCCGTAGACGGCCCCGCCGCGCAAGAAGACGGTCGAAGCGAGCGCCCGGCCGGCTATCTCGCGCGGCGCGAGCCCATGGCGCACCCCGCTCTTCTCCGTGGCCGAAGGCCTGGCCCGCGCGGCGGGCGGAGCGGCTTGCGCAGCGGGGACCGGGAGCTCGCGCATCTTCGGAGCGAACAGGACGCCCGCGAGGACGCCGCTGGAGAACAGGAACAGAGCGCGGAGCGGGCCAAGGGCGTTCCGTACGGCGGGCGAAAACATCGGCGTTGTTTTACCTAACACGTGCAAGGATGCGCGTTGGCTCGCGCCGGCCGACGGACGAGCCGCTTCAGCTCGACTCTTCGAACGGTTCAGCCTGGCGCCTGGATGTTTCGCGGCGTCTAGTCGTGGACCGGCACGAACGTGCTGCCCGCCGGCGTCTGCTTGAGCACGAAGCCGACGAGCGCGTCGTACCACTGACCGACGGGCGAGCCGGGGACGTCGGCCCCGGCGATCCAGTCGATGTGCGTCAGCGTCGGCTGTTGCATGACGGAGAACGCGTCGGGATCGGTGCGCGGCTTGCCCGCGCTCGGCCGCGACGGCCCGACCGGCGGCAACAGCGCCTGGAGCTTGTCGTAGGCTCCCGGCAGCGCCACGACCGAGCCCGTCGCGAGGACCGGCACGTCGATCTGGGCGCCGTGCTCCGCGAGCAGCCCGTACTGGGTGGCGCGCCAGTCGCTCGGCGCGACGTTGAGGGTCAGCGCGGCGGTCACGTCGATCGGGAGCCGCTGCGGGAAATACCACTCGGCGAAGTTGAGCTGCGGGCCCTCGTACCAGGAGCGTGCGGCGTCGTCGATCGAGGTGTTCTCCTTCGGCGAGACGCCGTCGAACTCGGTCCAGTCGTAGGTCGCGGCCGGGTCGGACGGGTGTGACAGGGTCCCGCCGAGCGCGCTCTGGTACTGCGTGATCGCGCCTCCCTTGCCCGAGCCGCACGCGATCGCGGCGATCTGCAGGCCGCACGAGTCGTCGTCGAACGCGAAGCCGAACGCGGCGCGGTTGGTGAGCGCAGGCATCGGCGACTGGCCGAGCAGGACCGAGAGCAGGTTGTCGCGCTGCGGATCGGCCTCGACCGCCGCCGGAGCCCAGCGCGCCTTCATGGCCACGTACTCCGAGACGACGTACGCCTTGTCGCCCAGGAACGGCAGCTGCAGAAAGACGTTGCCAGCGCGGATGTCCTTCACGACGCCCAGCTGCGGGAACGGCCCCTGGCGGCTCTGCGGCGCGCCTTGCTCGTAGGTCGCCTGATCGATCGCGGGCTGGGCATCGCCCTCGTCGCCCGTCTCGCCGTCGACGAGCACGAGCCCGGCGAGCTCCGAGTAGCCGGGGGTCCCGCCGAAGTCCCAAGCCGCATACTCCTCGGCGAGCGCGCCGCCCATCGAGTGGCCGAGCAGGACCACGCGCGCGCTGCGGTCCGCCTGCGGCACGAGCGAGATGGCCTGGCGCAGGTCACCGAGCGTCACGGGCACACCCCACTCGCTCGCCCACGGAAACGCGGCGCCGTTCAAGAAGCCGTCGAACGTCTTGCCGAAGACGGTGTCGAGGTCGAAGTAGTAGCGCTGCGCATGAGTCGCGTCGTGCAGCGACTCGGCGACGTCCAGCCCGAACGTGTCCTCGAGGAGGTTCGAGCGCCGATCGATGGCCCACGCCTCGAACGCGTCCGCGGCGGTGCTGCGCCGCACGATCGCGCGCGCCAGCCCGTCGAGCGAGCCGGCGCCACCCAGGAAGCCCGGCATCATCACCACGATGGCGCGCGCCGGCCGCGGCGGATCGGCGTCGACGCGGTACCGGACGACGCGGAGCCTGTTCTGCTCCGGAGGCGTCGTTGCGTTGCCGTTCGGATTCGCCGGCGCGGCGACCCCGTCGAGGACGAACGCCTCCCGGCGGATGGCGACCGGCCCCGGGTCCTCGACGACCACGCTCGCGGGCGGCGGCGTGTAGGTGGGCGTAGGCTGGGAGGAACAGCCGGCGGCGCCGAGGCCGAGAACGATGAGCCGTAAGACCAGCGAACGCGTCATGGCCGGAGCATACGCCAAGCTCGGCAGCCCCCCTCGCGGCGCATGCCCTGCCGCTCGTCGCGCGGCCGTTGCGAGTCCATAAACCCACACGACATGACACGAATCTGACTGCGCGGTGGCGCTTTGCACGTCATGATCAAGTGTGCCCCAAGTGTCGGTATCGCCCCCGAAAGCAGCACCTCGCGAGAGCCTGCTGGTGTTCTCCGACGTGCACCTGGGCAGCGACCTCAACGACCACAACAAGGGCGCCAAACGCTCTCGCCGCATCGATCGCGATCTGGTGAAGCTCCTCGAGCACTACCGCTCGCGGCCTCCGGGCGACACGGACGCGTGCGAGCGCTGGCGCATCGTCATCGCGGGTGACTTCATCGACTTCATCGGCATGTCGGTCGATCCGACGGGCCCGCTCGCCACCGATCTGACGGAGGAGGAGCGCCTGCATGGGCTCGGCAACGCCTCCGACCACGCGCGCGAGAAGCTACGTCGCGTCGCGAAGCGGCACCCGGAGGTGTTGGGCGCGCTCGCGCGGTTCGTGGCCAGCGGCCACGCGCTCACGATCGTGCACGGCAACCACGACGTGGAGTTCCACTGGGAAGAGGTGCAGCACGATTTCCGCGCGCTCCTCGTCCAGCACGCGGACGTCATCGGCGCCGAGGCCGACGAGTTCGCGGCCCGCATCGACTTCAACCCGTGGTTCTTCTACTGGGGCGGCGTCGCCTACATCGAGCACGGCCACCAGTACGACCCCTTCTGCGCCACCGAGAACATGATGGCGCCGCTCTCGCCGCTCGATCCACGACGCGTCGCCCGCGGCTTCAGCGACGTGCTGCTCCGCTACGTCGTGCGCCCCACGATGGGCCTGCGCGAGCACGGCCACGAGACCATGGGCGCGCTCGACTACCTCGCCTTCGGCGCGCACCTCGGCCTGCGCGGGATGGTGCAGCTCGGCGTGCGGTTCGTCGAGGCGGTGGTCGAGCTCTTCAAGCTGCGGCGCTCGTACTTCACGGACGCGGCGCGCGCGCTCCGCGAGGAGCACGAGCGGCGCGTGGCCCTGCTCGCGGAGGCGACCCGCATCGGGGTCGATCGCATTCGAGCCCTCGCCGCCCTGCAGACCCCGCCGATCACCCGCTCGATTCGCGGCATCCTCGCGAGCGTCCTGCTCGACCGGCTGGCGCTCGCCCTCGGGTGCTCGATCGCGATGTTCGTCATCGCCATCGTGATGGGGCTGCGGTCGGGGCACTTCCTCGTGCCGAGCCTCACCATCGCGTTCGCCTGGGTGCTCGGGCACCGCTACCTCGCTCGAGCCCGCCAGCTCGATCCCGCCGAGCAGATGGCCGAGCGCGCCAATCACCTCGCGCGCCTGCTGCCCGCGGCGTTCGTCGTGATGGGGCACACGCACGCGCCGGCCGAGAAGCCGGTGGCCGACGGTACTGCGAAGTACATCAACCTCGGCTCGTGGGCCGAGGTTGAGCCGGACACCGGCACCGACGACAACGGGGACATCGCCTACCACGCGGCGCGCACGCACCTGGTGATCCACCTGCGCGACGGCCAGGCCGTCGGCGAGCTGCGCGAGTGGGACACGCAGGGGCCGCGCAAGTTCATGTCGTGATACTTTGAGCGCATGAGGGTCGCGGCCTGTCTCGCGCTCGGGGTGGCGTTGTGCGCGTGCAACGGCGGCGGAGGCGGCGCGAGCGACGGCGGCGGAGGCGACGCGGGCTCGTGCAATCCGGATCCGCTCGAGACGGGCCTCGTGGCGCAGCAGACGACCGTGAGCGTCGACGCGTTCGACTGCCCCATCCTGAAATGGAGCGCCGCGTACGGCGAGCCCGATCCGATGATCTTCAAGGCGATCATCTACGTCGAGTCGCGCTTCGATCAGGCGGCCGTCGGGTGCCCCAACAACCCGTGCGGGATCCCGAGCGGCTGGACCACGTCCGAGACCGGCTGCTTCGGGCTGATGCAGGTGGTCCCGGCGTGCGGGCCGACGCCGAACGACGCGGGCCTCTTGCCGAACGGGCAGCCGAACCTCGAGACCAATACCTCGGCGTCCGACTGGGGCGGCTCGATCTTCAACCCGGACAACAACATCGAGATCGGCATCTCCGGCGTGGCCGACAACCGCAAGCAGGAGATGCAGAACTTCCCGGGCTGCACCAAAGACCAGTACACGATGATGGCGATCGGCGACTACAACAGCTACGGCAGCACCAAGGGCTGCACCGTCTACAACACGACCTACGACAACGCGGTGCTCGCCGCCTATCAGCAGTACGCCGCCGCGGCCGGCTACGCCGCTCACGCCTACTAGGGGTCTAGTACGGGTTGTTGGGGTCCGGGGCCGTATCCGTGGGGGGCGGAGGAGGTGGCGGTGGCGGCGTCGTCGCCGTGGGAACGATGTTGGTCGTCTCGACCGGGGCCGCGGTCACCGTCGCGACCGGCGGCGGCGTGGTCGCGGTCGCGGTCGGGAGGGCCTCGACGTGGTGGTGCGTGCTCGCCGGCGCGGTCGCCGACACCGACGCAGCAGCCGACGCCGAGGGCGCAGCCGAGGCCGACGCCACCGCGGGGTCCGAAGTCGCGGCCGAGGCCGACGCTGCAGCCGATGCGAGAGCTTCGGGCGAGGCCGAGGGCGCTTCCGCGGCGGAGGCGGACGGCGGTGGCGCTTCGTTCGTCGCCGGTTGCGTGGGCGCGGGGCGGGCACCGGCCGCCATCGCTCGCAACCGCGCGGCGCCCGGCCAGACGAACCAGGCTGCCGCGCCGACGGCGAGCACGGCGAAGAACCAGCCGATGCCGCGGCTCTTCGGAAGCCCCGCTACCTCCTCGGTGATCGCGCCCATCGCCGTCGGGTGAGACTCGTCGGGCGAAGCGCGACCCTCGAGCAAGGCGCGCGCGCTGGGCATCGGCTTGCGCGCGGGCCCCACGGCGCTCGCGGGCGACTCGGCCTTCGTGCGGGGCTCGCGCTCCGACACGACCGTCGCCGCGTAACCAACCTCTTCGGCGGCCGCGACCGACTTCTGGCTGCCGCGGTCCGCGGGGCGCGCGTCGGCGTCCTCGATGGCCTTGGCGACGACCTCCCGTCGCCGGTTGGCGAGCTCCTGCATGTGAACGCGCAGGAAGTCGGCGATGTCCTCTCCCGTCGCCTCGAGCTGGAGCTTGTCGATGGCGATCTCCACGGCGCGCCGCATCGCCGCGGCGGTCGCGAAGCGCTCCTCCGGATCGCGCACCAGCGAGTGCGCGAGGATGTGCCGAACCGGCTCCGGCACGGACTCGTCGAGCTGGGGCGGCGGCTCGTCGCCGAGCAGCCGGCGGACGACCTCGACGTCGTTCTCGTCGTCGTAGGGTAGCTTGCCCGCAACGAGCTCGTAGAGGCACACGCCGAGCGCCCACACGTCCACGCGCCGGTCGAGCGGGCCGCTCTTGATCTGTTCGGGCGCCATGAAGCGGATCTTGCCCTTGACGATGCCCTCGCCCGTCTCGCCGGCGCGGCGGTTCTTGGCCTTGGCGACGCCGAAGTCGATGACCTTCACCGAGCCCGCCGTGGTGACCAGGATGTTGTGCGGGGAGACGTCGCGGTGCACGACGTTCAGGCTGTTGCCCTTGTGGTCCTTCAGCTCGTGCGCCGCGTGGAGGCCCGCGCACGCGTCGGCGATGATGCGCAGCGACAGGCCGAGCGGCAGCGGCTTGCCCAGCTTGCGGGCGAGCCGGGCGATCTTCGACACCGACTCGCCGTCCACCCACTCCATCACGATGTAGAGGGTGTCGTCCTGCTCGCCGAGGTCGATGATGTGGGTGACGTTCGGGTGCTCGATGCCCGAGGCGATGCGCGCCTCGTCGAGGAACATCTCCTGGAAGCGCGGGTCCTCGGTCAGCTCGTTCTTGATGGTCTTGACCGCGAAGAGCTTCTCGAAATCACGCTTCCCGCGTAGGCGCGCCAGCCACACGCTCGCCATGCCGCCGGAGGCGATCGGGCAAAGCAGCTCGTAGCGGTCGAGCTTGTAGCCGGCGCGAAGGGCTGAGGCGCCTTCCATCGGCCCTTATCATGCAACCGAATCGCGCCGAGGGCGACCCCTTATTGCTGCGCGACGATGCCCACCCACACGTTCTTGCGCGTGCCGAGCTGCGACGACACCACGAGCGTCGCGGTGTGCGAGGTGTTCGTCAGGGCCGCGGTCGACGTGATCGTGAGGTTCAGCTTGTCACCATTCTGCCCGGCTGCCGAGTCGACGGTGACGGTGATGGGCGACTGCCCGCCGTGCGAGAACACCTGAGCAGAGACCTGCCACGTGCCGCTCGTCGGCGCGTCACTGAAGAGATCGAGCGCGATGGTCTTGGACTGTCCCACGGGGACGATCACGCCCCGCGTCGGGATGCCGCGCGCGGTCACCTTGTCGGGAAAGACGGGCGCGCTGTTGAAGTACGTCGTGCCGTCCGACGGCAGACACGGATCGTGGCCGGCCTTGGCGGACGCGTTCGACCAGTTCCGCTGGACGACGTACGGCAGGTCCGTCGGCGTGTAGTACGAGCCCGAGAACTGCGCGCACATGTCTCCGACCTCGCCCCCGCCGAGGAAGAACTCCCACGCGATGTGGTCGAGATCGACCTGACCGTAGGCCGTCTGGTCCGTGGGGTACGGATCCGTCACGGCCTCCGAGAGCTCGTGGCTCGTCGCGCTGGTCACGGCGTCCTGCTTCGTGAGCGTGCCGAACGACGGACACTCGGGGAGCACCGCGTACGGGATCAGCTGCCCGTTGATGGTCACGTCGTCGTGGTAGCCGCCGAAGCTCGTGCAGCTCTTCTGCCCGCTCAGCGTTCCGCCGTCGGCCGTGCCGCCGGCGCTCAGGTAGATGTTCGTCGTCGGCGGATAGAAGAGCGTGTAGACGGTGTTCGGATCGGGCGCGCTGCCGAACTCGGGGTGCGTGCCGTCGAAGCGAGCCGTGAGCCACGCCTTGATGTCGGCGTCGGTGATGTCGCCGACGTCCGCCGGCTGGATGTCGCTGCTCGTCAGGGTGATGGGCGTGTTCGAGACGAGCGGGCCGACGCCGTACTCCGTGAGCGGCGCCCAGTAGCTCGACGCGCCGATCTTCGCCGCCATGTCGGCGAGCTGGGTCGCGTAGTCGAAGCCGGGGAAGAACACCGGCTGGATCTTCGGCGTGGCGAGCACCGGCCCGCCGAGGTTGGTCACCTGCGGCGCGTCGACCGCGAAGGCCGGATACGTCTGAGTGGGCGCGCTGGCGTCGGGCTGGACCCCTGCCTCCTGCGGGGTTTGCCCGGCATCCCCCGTCGTGTCGGGTGTACTGCCGCCGCACGCGGCCGCGAAGAGAGCGCCAACGATTACCGTGTAGAATGCACGCATATCCGACCTCCAGCCCGAGTGCCGCGCGCTCGAGCGAAGCGACAGCTCCGGCTCGACCGTGGAACGAGGCGCGCAGCTTACCCAATCGAAGGCGCGCGGCCACGGCATCTCGCGTGTTTCGCTGGTGACCGATTTTTCGCGGCGCACCCGATTCGTCAGTGGTGCCAGGAGAGCTTGATCTTCGTGGC
>DATIQP010000760.1:0-1724 GCA_035470765.1 Polyangiaceae bacterium
GGACGGTCATGAGCGTCACGGAGCCCCCGTCCGTCTCCTCGTCCCCGTCGGTGCGGAGCGTCACCCGCTCGAGGAAGCCCTCGAGCGTGGCCTGCTCGCCGGCCGACACGGCCTCCACCTCGTAGTCGCGTACCGAGCCGACGAGCTCGCGGAGGTTCTCCAGCCGGGACGTCGCCTCGACGCTGCCGTCCTCCTGCAACGCGACGAGGTAGCCCGTCGTGTCGAGGACGTGGATGAGCGCGTCGGTGGGCGATTTCTCCGCGCACGCCTTCTTCAGCGCCGCGAGCAGCTCGCGGACGGCGCGGAGCTTCTTCAGCGGCGCGCCGGTGATGTCGGGCGCGTCGTCTGCGTGCGAGAGCGCCTCGTAGACGGAGATGCCGCGGCTCGATGCGAAGCTCGAGAGCCGGTCGAGCGTGGCCTGCCCGATGCCGCGCGCCGGGACGTTGATGATGCGAAGCAGGTCGACGTCGCTCTTGTCGTTCACCACCACGCGCAGGTACGCGAGCGCGTCCTTCACCTCCGCGCGCTCGAAGAACTTCATGCCGCCGACGATGCGGTACGGGATGCGCGCCGCGCGGAGCGACTCTTCGAGCACGCGCGACTGGGCGTGTACGCGGTAGAAGACCGCGGTGTCGCGCAGGTCCTGGCCCTCCTCGCGCAGCCCGCTCAGCGTCTGAACCACGTACGCGGCCTCCTCGTGCTCGTCGCGCACGGCGATGACCTCGAGCGGCGCGCCGGGCTCGTTCTCGGTCCAGAGCTCCTTGGGCTCGCGATCGGCGGACGGCTCGATGACGGCGAGCGCGGCCTTCACCACGTTCGACGTCGATCGATAGTTCTGTTCGAGCTTGACCACGGTCGCGTCGGGGTAGTCGCGCCGGAAGCCGAGGATGTTGCGGCGGTCGGCGCCGCGCCAGCGGTAGATCGACTGGTCGTCGTCGCCGACGACGCAGAGGTTCCGCGTGCCGCTGGCGAGCAGCCGCACGAGCTCGTACTGCAAGAGGTTCGTGTCCTGAAACTCGTCGACCAGGACGTGATCGAAGCGCCGCTTCAGCTTTTGGGCGGCCTCGTCGTCCGAGAGCAGGAGCTTGCGCGTCTTGCCGATGAGGTCGTCGAAGTCGACGGCCCCGGCGGCCGCGAGCGCCGCCTCGTAGCGCTGGAAGACGCGCCCGATGGCGTCATCCATGTAGCCGACGCCCGTGCCGCGCATGTCGTCGGGGCCGCGCGCCTCCTGCTTCTCCTTCTGGATGGCGGCGAGCAGCTGGCGAGGCGGGTAGCGCTTGTCGTCGAGCTTGAGCTCCTTGATCGCGCGCGCCACGACCGTGCGCTGGTCCTGGGCGTCGTAGATGACGAAGTTGCTGGGGACGCCGACGGCCTGGCCGTGGCGGCGCAGCAGGCGCGCGCACGTGGCGTGGAAGGTGCCGACCCAGAGCTCCTTGGCGATGTCCTCACCGACGAGGCGCGCGAGGCGCGCGCGCATCTCGCCGGCCGCTTTGTTGGTGAACGTCACCGCGAGGATGCGGTAGGGCGCGACGCGGTGCTCGGCGACGAGGTTGGCGATGCGGTACGTGATGACCCGCGTCTTGCCGCTCCCTGCGCCGGCGAAGACGAGCAGCGGGCCGTGCGCATGGGCCACCGCCTGCGCTTGGGGCTCGTTGAGCTCGTCGGACCAGGGCATGAGTACTCACATAATCTCTGTGCGAGGCGGGGGCTATAGGGCTCCCCCC
>DATIQP010000761.1:0-4289 GCA_035470765.1 Polyangiaceae bacterium
CCAGGACGGCGGCGCGACGCCGCTGCTCGGCCAGGAGCCCGGCCAGACGGTGAACTGCGGGACGCCCTGCTACGGCGCGGCGTGGCAGAACCCCCTCGAGCTCGACAACGGCACGTTCTCGGCGGGGTACGCGGTCACGCGCAACGGGGTGCAGTGGAAGCCGGTGATCGTCACCATGCTCCACGGCCGCTCGCTCGCCGACGCCCAGATGCTCATCGACAGCGCCAAGCAGGCCGAGCAGCAGGGCGGGGCGAAGGGCAGGTTCCTCTTCATGGACGCCGCCGACTCGGCCCGCGGCGTGCTCGACACCACCTACCCGGGCGTCATCAACGCGCTCAAGGCCGCGGGTTTCACCGACGCGCAGGAGGTCCCGTACAACTCGTCCCTCACCGGCCAGACGCTCGCGGCCTTCTTCACCGGCACCGCGTCGATTGGCACCACCATCGAAGGCAACACCTACCTGCCAGGCAGTCTCGTCGACAACCTCACGAGCTTCGGCGCCGTGCCGCAGAACTTCGCGCCGACCGGCGAGACGCAGGTCTCGATCTCGCGCTGGGTCGAGAAGGGCGTGGGAGGCGTGCACGGCACGGTGGACGAGCCGCTCAACAACGTGTTCCCCGATCGCGCGCTGATCGTCGACTACGTCAAGGGCGCGCCGCTCGGCGAGGCGTACTTCCGCCACCTGCCGTACCAGTACTGGAAGAACCTCGTGCTCGGCGACCCGATGCTCGCGCCGTACGCGAAGCGGCCCGCGGTCACGATCACCGGCCTGGCCGACGGCGCCACCGCCGCGGACGCGACGATGGTGACCGCGAGCGCGACCGATTCGACGGGCGCGGGCATCGCCAAGGTGCAGCTCTTCGTCGACGGCGTGCTCGCGGCGGAGGCCGCGGCGGACACGGTGAGCGCGTGCGTGAAGCTGCCGGCGGCCGCGGGCGTGCAGGTCCTCGCCGTGGCGCAGACGAACGCCGGCGCGGGCGCGCTCGCCAAGTTCCCGCCCAAGGGATGGGCGGCGATCCACGCGACGGGTCTGGCCGGTGGCAACTCGACGTGCGCTTCCGGCGAGGCAGGGCTCGACGGCGGCGGCGAAGGCGGCGACGACGGCGGAACGGGCGGAGGCGGGCAGGGGGGCTGCTCGTGCCGCGCCGAGGGTGTCGCCGGCGTGACGCCGTGGGGCGCGATCGGAATCGCGCTCGCCGCGGTCTTCGTCAGGGCACGTAGGCCTCGAGGGTCGTCGACCCGCCGCCGAGGATGACGACCGCTCCGGTCGGCGTCTGCACGGCGCGCGCCCCGGTGCGCGGGATCTTGAGCGGGACCGGGGTCGCGGGCTGAGTCGACTCGAGGCGGAAGACGTGCGTCGCGCCCTGGGCGTCGTCGCCCACCGCGACGAAGACCCCGGTCGCCACTTTGAACAGCGCCGTCGGCGTCACCGTGACGGAGGGGGGCGGCCAGCCCTGGCCCCACGGCTGCACCGCGCAGTTGGCGGGGCACCCGAGATCGACGGTCTCCAACGTACTCGAGCCGAGCAGGAGCATGGTGTTGGCATCGAGCTGGACGGCGAGGAGGCCGGCGGTGGGGTCGGGAGGGTACTTGGGCGCGGAGGCGGAGGTCCCGCCGCTCGAGAGGATCTCGACGCCGTCGCCGGAACCGCTCCCGCCGTACACGAACAAGCCCTTGCCCGTGGCCCAGGCCGTCGCGGCGCCCTTGCGCTGAGCGATCACGCTCGCGGTCGTGACGGCGCCGCTCGTGTCCACCTTCACGATCGTGTTCGACGCGAAATCGGGCTTGCTCGGTCCGACGATGTAGCCCGATCCATCCTCGCCGTAGACCGCGGCGCCGCCCGAGACGGACGTCCACGTCGGAACCCCCGCGTCCGCCAGCGCGCCCAGATCGGCGTTCGTGCAGGTGCTCAGGTCGACGACCGTCGCCCCCGCGTCGTCGATAAGCAAGAGCGCCGCGTTCTCGAGCACCATCGAGCGCGGCGTGCGAGTCGCCGAGCACTCGGTGCTGAACTGATCGAGAAAGGCCAGATCGTAGCCGAAGACCGGGGGCGCGCCTCCGTCCGCGAAGCCCGCGAGCAGGCCGCCCGCGCCGTAGATCCCGCGACCGCTCGCCGTGACGAGCGGCGCCGAGCGCGAGTCGGGCAGCGTCCCCGGCATGCGCGCCAGCTCGCCGTTGCGCTGCACGAAGACGGGCAGCGTCACCCCTTGAAGCGCGAGCAGCTCGAGGAACGGCGAGGCCCCCGAGACGACGGTCGTGCCGGTGGAGTCCCTCGCCGTGACCTGGATCGAGGCCACCGTGGTGCTCGACGGCGAGCCGAGATCGATGTCCGTCGCCGAGGGCAGGCCGGCGTCGGCCAGCGTGGTGCGCGTGCCGTCTCGCTGCACCGCCTCGACGAGCAACGACGTCGGCACCGGGGTGCGGGTGAACGTATCGCTCTCGCCTCCGGTGGTGAGCGCCACGGTCCCGCTGGGGCTGCTGCAAGCGCTCAAGAGGACGAAAGCAAGCCACCGAGTACGCACGAGCTGCTTCTTAGCAGAAGGTGGCGCGGCTCGCCCCTTGCAACGCTCGCGGTGATTCGCCGACGCGGAGGTAAGCCGATGAACCAGCTCGCTCGAGGCCTGTTCGCGTGGACCCCTTTGCTTTGGATCGCCAGCGGCGTGGCCTGCGGCGGCAAGGTCGACGGCGCCCCCAACGACCTCATGCTTGCGCCGACGCAAGAGAGCACGCAGATGGCGACGTGCGGGGACATCCAGGACTTTCGCACCTGCGTCTACCACGATTGCCTCTGGGGCGGCCCGGATCGCTGCGACGGCCACTCTCTGCCTCCGGGCGACGTCGAGCACCTGTCCACCGGAGGGTGCTTCTCCGCCACGACCTGCAGCGACGACGGCCAGTGCGGCGCGGGAACGCAGTGCGCGTACCTGGCCTACGCGCCTTGCTATTTCTCCCCCGACGGCGACGGACCCCAGTGCACCGCGTACGAGAGCCAGATCTGCACGTATCTGCGCGCATGCGTGCCCTTGCTGCGCTGAAGGCGACGCTGGCGCCCGCTCGGCTCGACCGCTATCTAGAGCCCTCCGATGTGGTTGCGTGAAACTCCACTCGTGCCCGATCCGCTCGCGCTCGCGCGCGCCCTCGCGGGCAGGCCCGGGCTCGCGGTGCTCGCGAGCGCGCCGGGAAGCGGTCTGCGCCCCGCGGACTCGCGCTTCAGCTTCGTCGCGTGCGAGCCGGTGGAGACGAGCGAGGACCTCGTCCCGTCCTCGCGTCCCGAGGGGCCCGGCTTCGCCGGCCTCGATCCCGCGCCGCGCTGGATCGGCGCGGTGCCCTACGAGGCCTTCCGCCACCTCGAACGTCGCGCTCGGGACCGCACCGCGTGCGCGATGCGCACCGCGCGCTGGCATCGCTACGATGCGGTGCTGCGCGTCGACCACGAGATGGGCCGCGTGTCCGTGGAGGCCGACGACGCCCATGCCGGCGAGCGACTCCTCCGCGCCGCCGCCGGGGCCGCTCCTTCGCCGCGCGACGCGACGCTCTCACCCGCCGGTCACGGTCCCAGAGGCGAGCACGAGGCCCGCATCCGCGCGGCGCTCGACTACATCGCGCGCGGCGACATCTACCAGGTCAACCTCGCGCGGCGGCTGAGCTTCCGCCTCGAGGGCGAGCCCCTCGACCTCTTCGGCCGTGTCCTCGGTAAGGCTCGGCCGCCCTACGGCGTCTACTGGGCGATGAACGACGAGACGGTCGTCTGTGGCACGAGCCCCGAGCTTGCGCTCGAGGTACGCGGGGAGACGCTGCGCACGGGCCCCATCAAGGGCACGCGGCCCCGCGGCTCTTGCGCGTCGAGCGACGAAACGCTGCGCCGCGAGCTCGAGGCGAGCGACAAGGAGCGCGCCGAGCTCGTCATGGCGATCGATCTGCACCGGAACGACCTCGGCCGTGTCGCTCGGGTCGGCTCGGTGCGCGTCCTCGGCGAGCCGCGCACGCTCGTCGGACCGACCGTCCACAGCCGCGTCGCCGAAGTCGTCGCGCGTCGCGACGTTGCGAGTGATCTCTCGGCCGTCGTCGAGGCGGTGCTGCCGTGCGGAAGCGTCACGGGAGCTCCGAAGGTCCGCGCCATGGAAATCATTGCGGAACTCGAGGCGCACCCGCGCGGCCTCTACACCGGCGCCCTCGGCTACGTGGGCCGCGACGGGTCGCTCGTCCTCGCGATGGCGATCCGGACGGCGGTGCTGTCGCGCGACGGCGAGCGCTGGCTGGCCGAGTACTTCGTCGGCGGCGGCATCGTC
>DATIQP010000762.1:0-2489 GCA_035470765.1 Polyangiaceae bacterium
CTCGCCGTCGACAAGCCACCGAAGCTGCCCGTGCACCCGACGGCGCGCTACCACAACAACACGCTCATCAAGGTGCTGCAGCGCGCGCGGCCGGGTCAGTTCCTATCTCTGGGGCACCGGATCGATCGCGAGACGAGCGGCGTCTTGCTCGTCTCGAAATCGCGCGCGTGCGACCGCGCGCTCAAGAAGAACCTCGAGGCGCGCGCGGGCATCGAGAAGTTCTACACCGCCATCACGTGGGGTCTCCCGGGCGCCTCCGATGCGGGCCGGACGTTCCGCCTCGATCGCGCCGTCGAGCTCGACCGGGAGAGCCGCTACAACGTGAAGATGCGCGTCAGCGAGAGCCCCTCGGCGCTCTCGGCGAGCACCATCTTCTCGGTCGAGGAGGTCACGGAGTCACGAGGCCAAACGTACGCGCGGGTGCGCTGCGAGCTGCTCACCGGCCGGCAGCACCAGATCCGCGTCCACCTCGCGTCGCTCGGGGCGCCCATCGTCGGCGACAAGCTCTACGGCCCGGACGAATCGCTCTTCGCGCGCGACGCCGACGGCGAGCTCACCCGTGCCGACGTGGAGCTGCTCGAGCTGCCGCGCCACGCGCTCCACGCGACGGAGCTGCGGCTGCCGCACCCCATCACCGGCGCGCCGCTGACCATCCAGGCGCCGCTGCCGGCGGATTTGCGCTCGTTCTGGGAATCTCTGTAGGAGGGGTTGGGGCCCCTCCCGGCGCATGCTCGGCTCGTGCTCGCGCCGAACCGCGTGCACGGGCGAAACGCTTTGCGGCGCTGCGCGCGAGCCTGCGCGTGCGCCGACCTCCCCTCGGCCATCGCTTCGCTCGGCCGGGGAGGTGGGGTCAACCGCGGGGCTCGAGGGGGACGACCGAGCGTCGTAAACGGCGGCGCGCACTTGTTCTCGCCGATGACATCTTTACCGAGGCGTGCCTATTGCGCCTCGAAAATCCACAACAGACCCGGCGAGTCGACCCAATCGACGTCTTCATCAACGAGGGACGCGATCTCGATCCACGTCGTGATTGGCTTCGTTGCTCCTTGCGGCCTGCCGCTACTGCGCCTGAACCTTTTGTCGGCAGGGTCGTCGAACACGTCGCACACGACCGCGCCGCCGCGAATCTCGGCATAGCCGCCAAAGGGGATCGCGTCGTTGTACTCCGCGTAAACGAAGTCGTCGGTGCCCGCGAGGGGCAGCCACTTCTCGACGCTCGCGTGCCCCTTCTGTCCGAGCAGGCCGGCGAGATCCTCGAACACAGTCCATCCGCCGTGCTCGTGGACGACGACGGCGAGACCGCGCCACCGGCCGTCCGCGTCGCAGGCGTGCGTGACCGCGTCGAGACCGACCGCTATGGGCGCCTGGACCTCGCGGAGCGCAAGCCACGCGCGCAGACGGTCCATCGCCTGCGCACGACGAAGACGGATCTTCACGAATCCCGGGCTCATCGTCGATTGGCGTTACGCGCCACGCCACGCGGGGTCAAGGCCAAGTCGGACGACTCCCACTTCGAGCCGAAAGCGTGCGCGTCGTCCCACCTAGGTGAACAGAGCGCGCGCTTGTTCTTGACGATCTTGGCGGAACACCACGGGCCAACCTCGGGTCTCAAGGCACGGCAAGGGTGAGCGTGACAGCCGCGCGCACGTCGCGCTCGACCAGCTCGGCGCGCACGCGCTTCATCTCGGAAGCGAAGACGGAGTCGGAGACGGAGACGGAGGCAGAGACGGAGACGGAGACGGAGACGGAGACGGAGACGGAGACGGAGGCGGAGAACGGAGACGGAGACCGAGCCGGCTCGCGATCGCGTCACGCGCCTTCGCGGTTAACCCACCTCCCCGGCCGAGCGAAGCGATGGCCGAGGGGAGGTCGGCGCACGCGCAGGCTCACGCGCAGCGCCGCAGAGCGCACCTCGCGTGAACTCGGTTCGGCGCGAGCATGAGCCGAGCATGCGCCGGGAGGGGCCCCCCTCTCCCCTCCTCTTCAAATCCCCCGCGGAACCCGGTCCAAATCCACCTGGTCGAGCGCAGCGCGAATCAGCGCGCTCCGGTTGGCCTTCGTCAGCCCGCGCGCCTTCAGGTCGCTCACCAGCTGGTCCAGCTTCTCGAGGTCCTTGGTGTACATCGAGATGCAGATGACCTTGTAGTGGGTCGGGCGCTGCTGCGCCTTCGCCACCTTCGGCGCACCCGCAGGAGCAGCGCCGGCCGCCCGCTTGCCGTAGTACTCCTCGGAGAGGATCGAATCGGCATCGCTGAGCGGGTCGTGCGCCATGAGCTTGTCTTCTTTCATACGGCCTCGTGAGTGAGAAGGATCGGGTGGGCGTTCGGCTCGGGGGAGTGCGTGGCTTGCGCCTGCGTCGTTTGGGTCTGCGTGCTCGCGAGCACCCAGTCGCAGACGCGGTTGTAGTCAGCGGCGCCGTGCGAGACCGGCGCGTACTCGAAGATCGTCTTCTTGTGGCTCGGCGCTTCCGCGAGCCGGGTGTTGAGCCG
>DATIQP010000763.1:0-1808 GCA_035470765.1 Polyangiaceae bacterium
CGCGACACGGCCTCGTCGATGCGCCCGCTGCGGAGCAGGTCCTCCGCCTCGGCGGCGCGCGTGCGCACGTCGTCGAGGTTGAGCGAGAGGGTGCCCCCGAGCTTGCGCGCGGCGAGCGCATCCTGATAGGCGCGCATGCCCTCGCCACGCGCCTGCGGCTCCGCCGTCTCCGACGTCGAGGCCGTCCCCGACGCCGTCGCCGTGGCCGGCGCCGGCCCCGTCCCCGAGGCCGTGACCGTAGCCGACCCGGAGGCCGGTCTCGACGAGGGGGGCCGGCCCTGCGCGTTCGCCATCGCCGCCATCGCGATGACCAGCGGGAACGCGAGCCGGCTTGGCTTCACTTCTTCACCGCGTGGGCTTCGGCCTTCACGCGCACGCGAAGATCGTAGCCGCCGCTCTTGTCGCTCGTGAAGTCGCCGCCCATGCTCGAATCGTCCATGATCTTGATCTGGACGCCGAGCTCCTGATCGCGCGGCACCTCCACGATGAAGCGCGACCTCTGGCTGTTGCGGAAGGCGTCGTTGCGGTCGTCCTTGCGATCGACGTCGACGGTGATGGCGTGGCGGCCGGGCGCGAGCGCGTGGGCGTAGATGGGCTGCCAGTCGTCGGCTTTGAAGTTGGCCGGAGCGGTGTACACGGCGCCGTCGTCGAGCGAGACCACGAGGCGGCCGATGCGCCCGTGGTCGCCGTCGGTGCGGACCGCGATGGCGATGCGCGAGTGAAAGAGGTTGTCTCCCACGGCCGCGACGCGCGCGCGGAGCGCAGCGATGTCGCCGATCAGCTTGTCGTAGTCGACGGTAGGCGCGCCCGCGTCGATCGCCTGCGCGAACTCGTTGGGCGCTGGGGTGAGCGGCGAGGGGCGAACGCCGCTGTCGCCTTCGCCGCGGAGCATCGAAGGAGGCGGCACGGGCCCGCCGGCGTCGGTCGCGGAGGCGGCGAAACCGCCGTCGGCCTCGCTCGCCGCGCCTGCGTGCTCGCCCTCTCCATACGGGTTCTCGCTTCCCGCGTCGGCCGCGGCGGGCGGCGGCGGCTTGCCCTTGCCCTTGCCTTTGCGCGGCTGGGCGAGCGCGACGGCCGCGACGGTGAGGGCGAGCAGCACGCCGAGGGCGAGGCGGGAGGACGATCGCACGGCGCCATCGTGCCCTCAAACGGCGCGGCGCTCAAGAGCCGTGAGCCAGGGAAATCCCGTCAGCCCCCGAACGGGATGAAGACGCTGAAACCGAGCGTGGCGATGACGTCGTTCACCAGGTGCTGCTCGCCGATCAGCTGCTGCGACAGGATGTGATCGCGCACGTCGAGGCGGAGAGCGAACCACTTGCCGAAGTACCACTTGGTCCCGAACCCCGCGCTGCCGGTGACGCCGATCGACGTCGAGTCGTCCGTCACGCCGGCGCCGAGGGCGAGGTTGAAGTCGAAGCGGCTGATGCCGCCGCCGAGCCAGCGGAGCTTGCCGTAGGCGAACGACCAGACGAGGTGCCCGAAGTAGAGCATCCCCGGCTTGTCGTTGGTCGTCTCGAGGACGAGCTGCGGGTAGCGGCGGTTGAAGGTGTCGGCCGCGTCGCTGTGGAAGCGCGTGTATTGGAAGCTCGCCTCGAGCGCCAGGTCCTCCGAGAAGTGGAAGGTGTAGGCGCCGCCGAGGACGTAATTGGAGGAGTAGAGGTCGGCCGCGTACCAGCCACCCATGAACGACAGCTCGTGGCGGAACGCCTTCGTGAACAGGCGCTCCTGCACTCCACGGTAATGTCGACCGCCGATGAGCTCCTGTTTGAGCTCCTCGTCCACGCACTGTGCACGCGACGAAGCGGGCC
>DATIQP010000764.1:0-14788 GCA_035470765.1 Polyangiaceae bacterium
CGTGCGCTTCCGTCTCCCGGCCGTAGGCGGCGGCGAGCGCGCCCGGTGCGAGCTCGAGGTCCAGCTCACGAGCGGCGCCAAGCTCGAGTGCAACGGCGCGGCCGACAGCATGGCCGACGCGTTCGAGTGCGCCGCGCACGACATGCGGCGGAGGATGTTCGCCGAGCTCGGGCTGCCGCTGCCGGCGCGCTCGCGACATGCCGCCGACGACGCGGCCGCCGAGCGCCGCGCGAGCTGACCGGCGCCAGCCCCGGCGGAACGGTTCGTGCGAGCATCGAAGGCATCATGATCGAGCTCTACACCTGGACCACACCGAACGGCCTCAAACCGCACATCCTGCTGGAAGAGGCGGGGCTCCCGTATCGCATGCACGCGGTGAACCTGCGCAAGGGCGAGCAGAAGCAGCCGGAGTTTCTGCGCATCAACCCGAACGGGAAGATCCCCGCGCTCGTCGACCCCGAGGGCGACGGTGGCGAGGTGCGCGTCTTCGAGTCGGGCGCGATGATGATCTACCTGGCCGAGAAGACGGGGCAGTTCTTGCCGCGATCGGGGCAGGCCCGGGCCGAGGTGCTGTCGTGGCTGATGTTCCAGATGGGGGGCGTCGGGCCGATGATGGGACAGCTCGCTCACTTCCGTGATGCCAAGCGCGAGGACCCCTACCCGCTCGAGCGCTATTCGAACGAGGTGCTGCGCCTGGCCAAGGTGCTCGACGATCGGCTCGCGGTCGTGCCCTTCATGGCGGGCGACTACTCGATCGCCGACATGGCGACCTTTCCCTGGATTCGCCGCCTCTCGGCGCTGGGCGTCGACACGGCCCCCTATCCGCACATCGCGCGGTGGGTCGCCGCCCAGGAGGAGCGGCCCGCCGTGAAGCGCGCGTTGGCCTGGAAGCCCGCGTTGACCTAGATTCGCCGGCTCGATGAGCGCGGAAGGTTCGTACGAAGACTTCGGCTTGCCCATGCGCAGCTTCCGAGCAGCGACCACGGACGCATTCTACCGGCGCTCGTACCGAACGATGGCGTGGGAACCGCACACGATCGACTTCCTCGACTCCACCGCGCGCGACGCCTCGACGGGATTCATCGCCTCGACTGCGGGGGCGAAGATGAACGGGGTGGAAGCGAAGGTGGTCTTCGCCGCGGAGTGGCCTTTCGCGACGGACGCCTCGCTCGATTTCGATGCGGCGGAGCGCGACCGCCTGGAGCTCGCCGTCGGTCACCGACGCCAGCGGCGCAGCCTCGATTCGATGATCGCGAGCTCCGCCGTGGCGCGCAGCATCGACGCCATCCCGAGCTTCGATCCGTCGCTGTGCTCCCAGCGCATCAGCGGGACCTCGATGCATTGGGCTTCGGACAGTATCCGGCCGAGGAGCTCGACGTCGAACGCCCAGCGCGAAGCGAACGACCCCCGGAGCGCCCGCTCGAGCAGCGCCGAGCGCCGGAAGAACTTGGCGCCACACTGCGTGTCGTAATACGGCGCACGCAACACCATCGACGCGAACGTCGCGAAGACCCTGCCGGTGTAGTGCCTCCAGTGACGGCGAACGATCTCGCGGCCCATCAGAGCCACCCGCGCCCCCGTGACCGCGGCCGCATCGCTCGCGAGCAACGCGCCGTGCAGCCGCACGAGCTCCTCGGGCGGTGTGGACAGATCCGCGTCGGCGTAGCCGACGACGCGCGCGCCGCGAGCGAGCGCGTCCACCATCCCCAAGCGCACGGCCTCGCCCTTTCCGACGTTCGCATGAAGCCGCAGGACGCTCGCACGCCTATCATTGCGTCGCAGGCCAGCGAGGATCTCGGGCGTGGCGTCCGTCGAGCCGTCGTCGACGAACATGAGCGCGAACCCGGACATGTCCAGCAGCGCACGGAAGCGCGCCGGGTCGAGCCGCGCCTCTTCGTTGTAGCAAGGGACGACGAGCGTCGTCTCGGACATCTCGTCGTCGTATAGCACCCTGCCCCTCGCGTCCGATGATACATGTTGCACCCTCGGCAAGATGACGAGCCCAGCGCGCGCCTCTCTTCGGATTGGAGACCCGGAATCGTGGTCCAACCGACGGCGCGGCGCGCTCGTGGGGCTCGGCGCGCTCGCGCTGGTCGTCCACGCGCTGTCCATCCACGCGATCTGCGACGACGCGTTCATCAGCCTGCGCCACGCGCAGAACCTCGCCCTGCATGGCTCGCCCGTCTACAACCTGGGTGAGCGCGTCGAGGGGTACACGAGCCCGTCGTGGATGGTCCTCAGCGCCGCGCTGCTCGCGCTCGGGCTGGATGGTCGGGCGGCGCTCACGCTTCTGGGCATCCTGGCGGGAGCGGCGCTCGTCGTGGCCGTGTGGCGTCTATGGACCCGTGTCGCGCCGGACAAGCCAGCGCACGGGCTGCTCGTGGTCGGCCTCGTCGCGACCTCCACACCGATTGCCGCGTGGACGTCGAGCGGCCTCGAGACACCTCTCTTCACCGCGCTCGTGGCCCTGGCCATCGCCGAGCTCGCCGCTTGCGTGGAGGAAGCGACGCGCTCTCGCGCGATCGTAGCCGGCGCGGCCGTCGCCCTCGCAGTCCTGACGCGACCCGAAGGCGCGCTGGTCGGCTTGCTCGCCTTCGGTTGGCTGGTCGCTCTCAAGAGACCGCGAGCGGTCGCGCTACCCTTTGCCCTCACCGCGGCGGCGCCCGTGGCTGCGTTCGTGCTGTGGCGCTTTCTCTACTACGGCGCGATCCTCCCCAACACGTACACGGCGAAGACGGCCGCGACGCTTCATGACCGCGTCGCCTTCGGGCTCCACTACGCCTGGTTTGCGGTCTCCGAGATGGGCTACGGCGTCTCGGCCGCGCTGGCCGCCGGGCTGCTCATGCCAACCCGCTCGACGGCGGTGTGGCTCGCGAGGGCGCTGGTGGTCCCTTGGGTCCTGATGGTGATCGTCGTCGGCGGCGATTTTCTCGATCTGTTCCGCTTCTTCGTCCCCATTCTCCCTCTGCTCTACGTCTCACTCGTCGCGTCGGGGATCGAGGTCGGCAGGAAGTTGAACGCGACGAGGGGCGGCTGGTTGCTGGCGGTCGCGCTCGGCGCTCCCGCATGGCTCCTCGGGCAGAACATGCTCCGCAAGCGGGCGTTGCAGGTCGAAGAGCCGACGCGCGAGGCGTTGCGGATCGAGCCGCTGGGATGGACCAAGCACCACGCGCTCGACTGGGAGGACGCGGGGCGCTTCCTCGCCGCGCACGCTCAACCAGGGGACACGATGGCCGACCCGGCGGCGGGCGCCGGGCCATTCTACGCGGGGCTCCCGAACATCGACGTCTTCGGGATCGCCGACGCGGAGGTCGCGCGTCACGGGCTTCCGAACGGCAACCGCCCCGGCCATCAGCGCTTCGCATCGCTCGACTACGTCCTGTCGCGGCACCCCACCTTCATCATGTTCGACAAGTGCGCGTTGCCGAGCAGCTGGCATGGCTGGAGGTGGGCCGACTCCGGCTACGCGTGCGTCGGGACCATGGCGCGTTCGAGCTTCGGCGGCCATCTGCGGCTCATCTTCCTCGTCGACCGCGCACGTGCCGACGCCCTCGCGGAGGAGGGCGTCGTGCGGGTGCTGGAGCCGCCCTGATGCCCCGACACCGCCTCTCGTGGGCGATCGACGCGTGCATCGCCCTCGGCGCGCTCCACTTCGTCGCCTTCGTGATCGTCGCGATCGCTCGACTACGATACGCGTTCGACGTGGAATGGATGGAGGGCGGTGAGCTACTGCACGCCGTGCGGCTGCTGCAGGGGAAACCGATCTACGCGCGACCGAGCTCGGAGTTCACCGCCTTCTTCTACACTCCGCTGTATCCCGCTGCGGTGGCCGTCCTCGCGCGCGCGTTCGGCGGTGTGACCTACGCGCTCGGCCGCGGCATCTCGCTGGCGAGCACGCTCGCAACCATGAGCTTGCTCGTGGCAATGGTGCGACGCGAGGCCGGGACGCGCTGGGCGCTGCTCGCGCTGGGCACGTACGCCGCCCTCGATCGCTTCGCGGGGACGTTCTTCGACGTGGCGCGACCTGACGCCCTCGCGCTCGCCCTGGCGTTCGCCTCGGCGGTCGTGGTCCGCCGCGGATCGCGCGATCGAAGCGGGGCGGCAGCTGCGCTGCTCGCCGTCCTGGCCATTCTCACCAAACAGACGATGGTCATCCTCGTCGCGGCCGAAGCGGCGTGGCTGCTCGCCCGAGATCGCCGGCGTGGCGTGGTGTTCTCGGCGCTGACCGTCGTCCTCGGGACCATCGCGGCGTTCGTCCTCCAGAGAGGCTCGGGGGGCTGGTTCGGCTTCTACGTCCTGTCGGGCCACCAGAGCCACGCCTTCTACTGGTCGAACGTCTTCTTCTACTTCTGGCGCGACCTTCTCTTCTTGGCGCCGCTGCTTTTGCTGCTGCCGCTCGCCTGGGCCCGCGGTGTCGCTCCGCGCTCGACCTGGGTCCTGCTGGCGGCGGTGCACGTGACGGCCGTATTCGCTCAGCGTGCTCTGACGCTCGATTACCCGGAGCACATGTACTACCGCGAGCTCGCGTACGAGTCTCCGCGCGTCCTCTTGCTCGTGCCGCCGCTGACCATCGCCGGCGTGTTGCTCTGGCGCCGGGCACCGCTCGAAGGGCCGCGGTCGGGCGACGGGTACTGGCTCTGGATGTTCGCGGCCGCGCTCGCGACGAGCGCCGTCGGCCACGCGACTCAGTGGGCCTACAAGAACGCGTTCTTGCCCGCGGCGCTCTTCGGAGCCTTGTTCGTCGCGCTCGCCGCGCGCGACCTCGCTCGCCAGGGCGGCGCCGCGGAGATCGCGGTCGCGGCCGTGTTCGCGATCCAGCTCGTGGCTCTCTTCGACTCGCCCGCATCGCGAATGCCGACCGCCTCGGACCACGCCAAGCTCGCTGCGTTGCGCGAGCGGCTGGCGCGCGTGGACGGCCGCGTCCTGGTGCTCGCGCATCCCCTGCTGGCGTGGGAGCACGACGGCCACACGGACATGCACCAGATGGGGCTGTCGGACGTCGCGCTCCTCGGCGGGGTCGGCGATTTCGAGGCGCAGATGGCGCGTCACGCGTGGACCGCCGTCGTCACCGACGACGGGGACGGACTGGACGTACCCGAGGCCGTTCGAAGGTACTACCGCCGCGAGGAGACGCTCGACGGCCCGTGGATGAAGACGGGCGTGCGCGTCCACCCCGCTGCGCTGTGGGTGCCCGGCCCGTGAGTCCATTGCGAAGAGGGTGGGGAAACGGTAGCCTCCGGCTCATGAGTGAGGGGCGTGCGCCGCAGGAGCAAACGACCAAGTCGCGTCGTGCGCTCACGCTCGTGATCTCGTTCCTGCTCTGCCTCGTCTACGTCGACGTGCTCACGTCATCCGCGTGCAGCAACAACAGCGCGAAGTCGTGCACGCCCGGCGCTTCGGTCGCGTGCGCCGGCCCGGGTGGTTGCTCCGGCGCGCAGGTTTGCTCCGCCGATGGCACGAGCTACGGCGTGTGCGATTGCGGTGACGCGGCGAACGTGCCGGACTCCAACGTGCCTGACACCTCGGGCGACTCGGCCGACCACCCCGACGCGCCGATCGACACGGGGCTCTCCGATGGGCCCCTTCCGGATGGCCAGGCCGACGGCGGTCTCCCGGACGCTGGCTTGCCGGACGCGAGCACACTTCCGGACGCCAGCCTGCCGGACGCGGCACTCCTCCCGGACGCGTGAACCGGCTGAGGAGGTCAGGGTTCGAGGGTACGCTCGACGAAGTCCCAAGTGTACGCCGCCTCGGCCGATCGCGGGGTCTTCGCGAGAAGCTCGTAGCGTGACACGGCGAATACCGCCAGCAGGGCGGCAAGCCCGAGCTCGAACCAGTCGCGCCGCTTCGGCGCGAGGAGTCCGATGACGAACACCGCGACACCGGCGTAGAGCGGGGCGAGCGACGCGAGGCCGCGCAGGCCGAGAAGCGTGCCGAGGGAGTGCGGGGCGTGTCCCTCCCGAAGGAGTCGGGCCGAGACCTCGAAGATCGGATTGGCGAACTGCGTCGGCCAGTGGGGGTAGGTCGTCGCGGCGAGGAGGTGGATGATTACGCTCATGAGCACGAGCGCGTACGCCGGAACGCGCAGCGCGGGATGGGCGAGGCACACGTCGAGCCCGGCGGCGGCGAGCCACGCGAAGAATGGAATCGACACGGCGAGGTAGCGCGGGCCGACGCACCAGCCGGCGCGCCCGAACTCCGGCTCGAGAGCGGCGACGAACGCGCAGTACGTCACGACGACCGACACGGCGACGAGAGCCTCGGCCCCCACCCGCTCGCGGGCCGCCGGATCGCGCGCGATCGCGATCGCACCGACCACGGAGAGCAGGACCCACGGCGACAGCAGCAAAAGACCGTTGTCGACGTGCCAAAAGAGCTGCGAGACGCTCGCCTCCGATGGGCCCACGATGCCCATGAAGCCGACGTGGTTCGCGGGATCGACGGCGTACGCGTAGCCCGTGCGCAGCGGCGATCCGAAGGCCGCAGTGTGATAGGCGGCGAGCGCGGCGCCGAAGGGGAGCGCGGCGGCGACGACGCGAGCCGCGACGCGGCGCGGGCGCTCGGCGCGCGCGACGGCGAACACGCTCACGATCGCCGCCCCGAAGATCGCCTGGTATTCGATGAACACCGCGAGCCCGAGCAGGGCGCCGACGGCGATGGCCGTCCGCTCCGGGGAACGCGCCTCGCGGCGCGCGATCCTCGCGGCGAGTGCGAAGCCGGTGCCCACGAGCGCGGCCGCGAGCGCGTGGGGCATGAAGAGCATCCCGTAGGGAAGCGCCAGGGACCCGAGCGCGTACGCCACGAGAGCGGCATTGCGCGCCTCGGCGGACGCTGCGAAGCGTCTCGCTGTGCTCGCGAAGACCGCGAGGAACGCGACGCACGGCGCCGTGACCACGAAGACTCGCAAGAGCCATGTCGCGAGCATGAGGTGCGTCGTCGACCGCCCGGCCGCGCGGAGCGCGAGCGACACGGGGTAGAAGATCGGTAGCGCGAGGATCGACAGGCCGGGCGTCTTGTTCTCGTAGTAATGTCCGGAGGGCGTCGTGGAGATGTCCGCGCGCGACCCTAAGTCGCCCATCCGCTCGTCGAGGCGGAACGTGCCCCGCTCCGCGAGCTGGATCGTCGTCAGGATGCGGGGCAGCTCGTTGGCGTGTCGAAGCAGCGCGAAATAGGGAAAGGCGTAGAGGTAGATCGCCGCGAAGAACAGGAGCACTCGCCGTCTCTTGACGGCGGCCGCGCACGCCGAGAACGCGCCATTCATCGCGTGCGGAGCATACAGTAACGTTCCTTCGATGCGCGTCTCCTTCCTCATTCCCGTGTTCAACGAGGAAGCAACCGTGGGTGAGGTCCTGCGGCGCGTGGCTTCGTGCGACGTGGCGAGCGATGGCTTCGAGCGCGAGATCCTCGTCTGCGATGACGGGTCGACCGACGGCACCCTCGATGCCATCGCAGCCGTCGCCAGGCTCGTGCCCCAGGTGCGCGTGCTGTCGCATGCGACGAATCGTGGCAAGGGCGCCGCCGTTCGCACGCTGTTGAAGGAGGCGACGGGCGACGCGGTGCTCATCCAGGACGCCGATCTCGAGTACGAAGTCGAAGACTGCCTGCCGCTGCTCCGCCGCTTCCGCGAAGGCGCCGACGCCGTGTACGGGAGCCGGTTCCTCGAGGCGAGCCGCCCTGCCGGAATGCACGCGGCCAACCTCGTCGCCAATCGCATCCTGACCGCCACGGCGAACGCGCTCTACGATCACCGAATCACGGACGAGGCGACCTGCCTGAAGCTGATTCGCACGTCGCTGCTGCGCCGCATGGATCTCCAGTGCGAGGGGTTCGACTTCTGTCCCGAGGTCACCGCCAAGCTAGGGCTCATGGGCGTGGAGATCGTCGAGGTCCCGGTGCGCTACCGCGCGCGCGACGGCACGGGCGGGAAGAAGGTCCGCTGGCCGGACGGATTCATCGCGATGAGGGTGCTGCTGGAGCAACGGCTGCGCGGCGGGTGGCGATTGCGAGCCAGGCGCACGCGACGATGACGAACACCACGAGGGGAGCGAGCGTCCAGCGGCCCGCGAGCCCCATGCGCAGGCCGAGATTCCACGCGCGCGGCGCGCCGCCCGCGGGGCCCAGCGCGCTGTCCATCCCTTGCGCGTTCAACCCCAGATGCCCCTGGAAGAACGCAGGGAGCAGGTACTCCCGCCACGGGTGCATGACGCGGACGCTCGGCTGAGGATCGACCGATGTCGCGACGAGCATCGAGGCGCAGGAAACGGGCGCGAGCGCGGCGCCCGCAGCCCTCCCGAGCCGAGTGAGCTCGCTCCGGGGTCGCACCGCAGCGGCGCACGCGGCGACGAACGGGATCGCGGGAACGAGGTAGCGGGCCCCGACCGTCGAGCCGCCTTGCCAGTCCACGAGCGAGCCGTTCATCCAGACGAACACCAGGAAGATGACCGCGCAAACGATGGCCTCCGTGCGCGTGGCAAGATCGCGAGCGAGCTGCCACGAGCCAGGCAACGCCAGCAACAGCGCAGGCGTCGCGAAGAACAGCCCGCGATAGTCCGTGAAGAGGAGGTGTCCGATGGCGTGGAGGCTCGGTGCGCCGATTCCCATGAACGCACCCGAGTGTCGCGGTTGCTGGTTCGAGAATGCGTACGGGAGCGTCGCCGGGCCTCCGAACGCGACCCTGTGGTACGCGGCGAGCACCAGGGCAGGAAGCGAGGCGCCCAAGGCGATCCACGCGAGGCGGCGCCACGGTCGGTCGAGGCTGGCTGCATATGTCGCGAGCGTGACGGCACCGATGGCCGCCGGGTACTCGACGACGACCGACCAGCCGAGGAGCGCACCGACCAGCAGCGGCCGCGCGCGGGCTCCGCGCCGCTCGTGCGCGAGCAGCGCGAACGCGGCGACGAGCAACGAGGCGGCCACCTGGTGGCCGTAGAGCATCGTCGAGTACGGGAACGCGAGGGTGCCCAGACCGTACGCTGCGGCCGCGAACGCCCGCTGCGTGACGCTCACGCCGAGCGCGCCGAGGAGCGAGAAGAGCATCACGCCGCCGAGCGCAGAGGGGACGGCGACCGCGACGACCGTGGCAAGGTACGCGGCATCGTCGAGCGCGCGCCCTTCCGGCGGTCGCGCGCCACGCGCGGCGAAGACCATCGCATAGGGGACCACGGCCATCAGCGAGACGCCGGGAGCCTTGTCGCAGTATGCGTGCCCGTCGCGCACGGCGAGGTCGAAGGTGTTGTCGCGGTACGCGTCGATGACGACGGTGTGCCGTTCGACCAGCGCACGCGTGAGGTCGAAGCGCGAGTTCTGGTTCCAGCCGCCGGCTGGGAAGAAGTACGCGTACGCCCCAAAGAGCAGCACGAAGAGCGCCGTCTCTGGACGCATCGCCCAGCGCGACATGCCGGCACTCTAACACGCGGGTGCCTTGTCGCGGGATCCCCTCGAGGCTCCTTCGCAGCCTCGCTTGCGTGGTCTGCGCTGCCGGCGTGACTGGGTTCCTGGACGCATCCCAAGTCGTCGCGCTGGGCGGTGGTGTGCGCGCCGTCCCGCTGATGTTCCCGCTGGTCGTGCTGGCATCCCTGACGATGGGCGTCGGCCTCTGCGTTGCTCTGGAAGTGCTGCGCGGTCTCGGGAGCTTGCTCCCGAGAGTGGGCGTCGCTCGCCCGCGCGCAATGCGCGGATCTGAAATGCGAGATCCGGCCAGTACTCGCGCAGGCAGTCCCAGCAAGAAATAGCGCGCCCGAACGCGATCCGATGAAACAACCCCGCGAGCACGATGGCGTAGCCGACGCCGACGAGCGCGAGAGTCGGGCGCATCGCCGCGCCCACGGCAGCAGCCGGGCTCGCGGCTGGCTCGTCCCGCGCCGGTGTAGGATGGCTGCGTGTCCAACGGGGCCCGCTCTGCGATCGCATCACCGGAGCGACGCGTCGTCCTGGCGCTTGCGTGTGCGGGCCTGCTGCTCTTTGCATTCCTGGTGCAGTGCATCGCCTTCGCGCGCGCGAACGGCCAAACCTACGACGAAGGGATCAACCTGGCGTCGGGTTTTCGCATCCTCCACGACCACCGCAACGACGTGAACCTCGAGCACCCGCCGCTGGCGAAGGTACTGGCGGCGCTTCCCGTGTGGCTCTTCTCGTCTCCACGGCTCGACGTCGCGGCTTGGGCCGCGCGCCACGAGAGTGGTTTCGGCCTCGGGCGCGATTTCTTGTACCGAAGCGGCGTGCCGCACGAGCGACTGCTCTTGCTCGGCCGCGCGCCGATGATCGTCGTCGCGCTGTTGCTCGTCGCGCTCGTCGGGCTGTGGGCATGGCGACTGTGGGGCCCACGCGCCGGCCTCCTCGCGCTCACCCTGGCGGCCTTCGATCCGAACTTGGTCGCGCACGGCTCGCTCGTCGGCCACGACGTGCCGCTGGCGCTCTTCACCACCAGCGCGTTCTTCTGCGTCCACCAGTTCCACGAGACGCGGCGGCTCCGCTGGCTGTGGCTCGCCGGGCTCGCTGCCGGGCTCATGCTCGCCACGAAACACTCGGCGCCCCTCCTCGTCGCCATACTGTGCGTCGCCTCGGTCGTCCACGCTGCGCGGACGGGCGAGGTGCGCGCATGGTGGCGCGACCACACCGCGCCGGCGCCGGGCCGCACTCACGTCATCGTGGCCGCGCTGGGCAACGGCCTGCTCGTCGTCGGCATCGCGCTGCTCGTCTTGCGGCTGCTGCTCGGTGAGGGTGGCTATCCGTCGTACTTCGCCGGGGTCCGGGCGCAGCTGGCGCACCAGCGCTTCGGTCACCCGGCGTTTCTGCTGGGCGAGGTCTCGCGCACCGGCTGGCGCGCGTACTTCCCGCTCGCGCTTGCGTTGAAGACTCCACCGCTGACGCTCGCCCTGACCGTGGCATCACTCGCCCTGGCGAAGAGAGGCGCGCCTCTCGCTCGCGCCATCGCATGCGTGGTGGTCCCGCTCGCGATGATGTTGGTGGCGCTCCTCCCCGTGCGCGTCGACATCGGTGCGCGCTATGCGCTGCCTCTCGTCCCGCTCGTCATCGTGATCGCGTCTCGGGTCATCACCATTCCGCTCGACAGATGGGCCCGTGCGGTCCTCATGGCCGGCGTCTTGCATCATGTCTTTGCCGCGGGGCGCGTCGCTCCCCACGACCTCGCGTTCTTCTCCGACGTCGTCGGAGGGCCGACGCACGGACACCAGTACTTGGCGGATTCCAACCTCGACTGGGGCCAGGACGTGAGCACCCTCGGCCGCTGGCTCGCGACGCAGGCGCCTCCCCAGCGCCTGTACCTCGCGTACTTCGGCACCGCGCCCCCCGAAGCGTACGGCGTCGCGTATCGCCCGGCGCCAAACTCCTGCCCCCACCCGGCGCCGTGGCAGCCATCCATCGAGCGTGTCGGGCCCACCTCGGGTCGCGAGCTGCTCGCGGTGAGCACGATGAACCTGCAGGGGGTCTTCTTCGACGACCCGCACGCCTATGGATGGCTGGAGCACGAACGGCCGATCGAGGTGCTGGGCTACTCGATCTCGATCTACGACATCACCGGGGACGCGGCCGCACACCGGGCTCTCGCGCGCATGTACGAGCGCTGGGGACCTCGCGAACTCGCCGCGGAGGAGACCGCGCGCGCGGCCGCGCTCGCCCCGGGACGGCGAGGCTCCGAGTGAGTGGCGCGCGGAAGGACTTCGAACGTGGAGCGGCGGCGGCCTTCTTGGCCACGCCGTGGCTCGCACTGCACGAGCTCGCGTTGACGCGTCGAAGGCGCCCGTGCGCTGGGGCACACTGGCAGGCTTCGCCGCGCTCGATCTCGTCCTGGCGGTCACGTTCGCGGACCTCGCCGCGCCCGTAGTCGGCCTCGCCTTCGTTGCGGCGCGAAGAGCTCCGGCGCCGTCGAACGGCGAGCCGGCCGCTGGCTCTGGGCGCTCGCCGTCGGAGCACCGGCGTACGTGGCTACGTCGTATCGCTTCGCTCCTGGGTGCAGAGGAGGTTCAGTGAGTCGTCGCTCTAATGTTCTTCGTCCGCTGAGCCGAGCCTCTCGCTGCTCGTCGATGCCTTCGCCCAGTTGATGTTCTTCGCCGCACCTCCTCTTCGGAGCCGGGACGGCGGCCGGAGCGTGGTGGCTCGGGCAGCGCGGCCGACTCTGGCCGGCCGAAGCGCTGCGCTTCAATCACACCGGCTTCGGCTACCGGGAGCTCAAGGGCCGCGACACCACCCCGAACCTGGACCGCCTCGCGACGCGCAGCGTCTCGTTCCGCTTCGCCAACGCCTCGGCCGCGGGGACCATGGCGTCCGTGCCCGCGCTCCTCACGTCGCGATTCTTCCATCCCGGCATCGCTCTGGGACCGGAGCGGCCGCCGATGCTCGCGATCTTCTGGCGGCTCTGGACGCCGATCGACGACGCCCGGCGCGTGATGGTCTATCGTGCGACGACCTGGCGCGTTCTCGCCGGCCTCGCGCTCTTTTCGATGCTTCTCTCCGGCGTGATCGCGCTCGGCGTGCGGCCGCGTTGGCCCTTGCGTATGAGCGCTTCGCGAGGGTAAGACGCCCGAAGCCCATGCAAGCGAGCCTGCCGGCCGATCGCGCCGAGACCGACAGCGAGCACATCCAGCACGAGGACGGGCGGGTCGAGCTGCGCGAGTCGCTCGACGCGGTGCTCGAGCAATCGCCGCTGTTCAACCACGATCTCGCGCCGACGCGCGTCGCCTCGCGGACGTGGACGACGTACACGTACGCGGCGCTGTGGATCTCGATGGCCCACTGCATCCCGACCTACATGCTCGCGTCGGGCCTCATCGGCACCGGGATGAACTGGTGGCAGGCGCTGGTCACGATCCTGCTCGGCAACCTGATCGTGCTCGTGCCGATCCTGCTCAACTCGCACCCCGGCACGAAATACGGCATCCCCTTCCCCGTCTTCGCGCGCGCCAGCTACGGCGTCTACGGCGCGAACGTTCCGGCGGTGATGCGCGCGATCGTGGCGTGCGGCTGGTTCGGGATCAACGCGTGGATCGGCGGGCAGGCCTTGCAGACCTTCTTCCGCTCGCTCTTCCCGGCCTGGCCCACGTTGCTCGGCGCCGCGGCGCCCGGCGGCCACCTGCTCACGGAGTGGCTCAGCTTCGCGATCTTCTGGGGCATCAACATCTTCATCGTCGTGCGCGGCATGGAGCTGCTCCGCAAGGTCGAGAACCTCGCGGCGCCTTACGTCCTCGTGATGACGGCCTTGCTCGTGACGTGGGCCATCTGGAAGGCGCACGGGCTGGGGCCGATCATGACCGAGAAGTCGAAGTTCGCGACGCTCGGTGCCTTCTGGCCGGTCTTCGTGCCGAGCGTGACGGCGATGGTCGGCTTCTGGGCGACGCTCTCGCTCAACATGCCCGACTTCACGCGCTTCGGGCGGTCGCAGCGCGAGCAAGCGGTGGGCCAGGTCGTGGCGCTGCCGACGACGATGACGGTCTTCGCGGCGATGGGCGTCGCCATCACGAGCGCGTCGGCGATCATCTACGGCAAGCCGATGTGGGACCCGATCGAGCTCGTCGGCCACTTCGAGTCGCGGCTGCTCGTCGGCATCGCGATGTTCACCGTGGTCATCGCGACGCTGAGCGTGAACATCGCCGCCAACATCGTCTCGCCCGCCAACGACATCGCCAACCTCGCGCCCAAGCGCATCTCGTTCAAGATGGGCGGCGTCCTCACGGGCGTCATCGGCATCCTCATGATGCCGTGGAAGCTCATCGCCGATCCGCACGGGTACATCTTCCAGTGGCTGCTCGGCTACTCGGGCGGGCTCGGCTCGATCGCGGGCGTGCTGGTGTGCGACTACTGGATCGTGCGGCGCAAGCGGCTCGTGCTCGCGGATCTCTACCGGCCCGACGGGGAGTACGCCTACGGCGAGCCGGTGACGGCGGTGACCGCGACCGTCTCGGCAAAAGGCGGCTACCGCGATCCCGCGAGCGAGGCGCACGTGCGCTACCGCGGTCTCGGCGTGAACTGGGGCGCGGTGCTCGCGACCGGCGTCGGGTGCACGCTCGCGTGGATCGGCCTGCTCGTGTCTCCGCTACGTGTGCTCTTCGACTACGCCTGGTTCGTCGGCGCGGCGGGGGCGGGCCTGAGCTACTGGGCGTGGATGAAGCTCATCTTTCGCTCGCGCCCCTAACCTTTGGGCGGCGGCGGCGGCGCGCTCCTCCGAAACCAGGGGAAGTAGCGCGGCACGCGCGACGCGTACTCGGCGTACTGGGGAAACTCGGACGCGAGCACGCCCTCCTCCCACCCGAGCCGGAGCCATTGCCCGAAGACGAACGGCAGGACGAGAAAAAGGCGCGCGTCGGCGAGCGGCAGCACGACGCCCAGCATCGCGATCGTCTCGGCGAGATAGAGCGGGTGCCGGCTGAGGGCGTAGGGCCCCGTCGTCACGAGCGAGCGGGCCTCGGGCAAGATGGAGAAGGCGCGACGGAGGTGTGTCATCGCCCAGAGCGAGTAGCCCGTGCCAAGGGCGACCAACGCGAGCCCGGCCACGTCGAGCGCCACGTTGGGACGCCGGGGAAGCGCCGCGCCCGCGACGCTCCCGAACGTGGTGAGCAAGACGACGAGGACGACCAGCGGCTCGCGGCGCCCGGTCCGACGAGGCAGGCGTGTGACGTACGCAAGCGTGAGCAGAACGAAGAAGAAGAGCGAGCCGCACGCCTGGGCGAAGTGGAGCGTGCCGCGCAGCGACTCGCCCGCCTCGGGCTGCGCGACCGTCGCCGCGAGCGCCTGCACGAGCGCCGCGCCCGCGAAGAGCAGGACCGGGGCGATGCGC
>DATIQP010000765.1:0-2660 GCA_035470765.1 Polyangiaceae bacterium
GCGCGCTGCGAGCTTCGATTGACAGCCGTGAGTTTGAAACCTAGATGTTTCTCGCGCCGTTCCCGGCCCTCACCCACTCTGCCCATGACGACCTACATCACCTCCGACTGCATCAACTGCGGCGCTTGCGAGCCCGAGTGCCCCAACGAAGCCATCAGCGAGGGCGACGAGATCTACGTGATCGACCCCGAGCTCTGCACCGAGTGCGTCGGCTTCTACGATCACGAGGCGTGTCAGGCCGTGTGCCCCGTCGAGTGCTGCCTGCCGGATCCGAACAACCGCGAGGAAGAGCCGGCGCTGCTCGCGCGCGCGCTGAAGCTCCACCCCGAGGACGAGGAGCTGAAGAAGAAGGCCGGCGCCAACGACTTCCCGTCGCGGTTCCGCAAGTAAGCTCGATGCGCGCGCGGCGCATCGTCTTCCTCCTCGGCGCCGCGTTGCTACACTGCGGGGGGGCGACTCCCCTGCTCCACCCAGCGCAGGCCCTCGCCACGGGTGACGTGCGCGGCGCGGCGGGCATCGCCGCGCGCGCTGTCGTCGGCGATCTCGGCACGTCGCTGAGCCAGGCGACCAACGCCGCCGCGGCCGCAGCCGCCCAGAACACCACACCCTCGATCGACACCACCTACGCGAAGGGCGCGCTGGTGGCCGCGGCGATGGCGCCGGATCTCTCGCCCGTCGCCGGGGCGCGCGTCGGCGTCGGCGCGCAGTTCGAGGGCGGGATCATGTACACGGGGCGCGGCGCGCGCATCGATCTTCGGCGCGCGTTCGGCCACGGGACGTGGGCGCTCTCGGTCGGCCTCGGCCTGGACACCGCGTTCTCCGGCCGGCAGACGGACGCGCTCGCCGGCGTCGACAACGCGAACCTGCTCGGCGTCGGGGGAGACGTGCCGATCCTCGCCGGCTACCAGAGCACCTCGGGATTGTATTATGCGTGGATCGGCGCGCGCGTCGGCTACGAGCACGACACGATCCAGCCGCGCGGGGAGCAGACCGTGCCTCCGCCCAGCCAGCCCGCGCCCACGCTCGTGGGCGATCGGGTCTTCGTCGGGGGCCTGCTCGGCGTGGCGATGGGCTTCCGCCACGTCCACGTCGCGCTCGAGCTCGAGGCGGACTACGCCACCGTGAGCGGCACCTTCGGCGGCGTCTCGGCGAGGGTGGACGGGCTGTCGCTCACACCCGCGAGCGCCGTTTGGTGGGACTTCTGACCCTCGTCGGCTCGCCCTCGAGGACGCGACCGACCACCTCGCACGCGAGGGACGACGCACGCTCGTGGTGAGCGCGCCACTCCGAGCGGCCACGCGAGCCGACCAGGTTCGCGATGCCGAGGACGGCACAGAACGGGACGTTGGCCTTCGCGCAGGCGCGCGCGACGGCGAACGCCTCGAGGTGCTCGACGTGCGCGCCCGAGGTCGTGGCCACGTCGCGCGCGAGCGCATCGTCGGTGGTGATGGCGAGCGTCGTCGCCACGGTGACGCGCTTGACGCCCGCGGCCGCGAAGCTCGAGTAGAGCGATGCGTCGGCGTCGAGCGAGGCGATCATGCCGGGCGCCATCGCGCCGAGGTCGCGGGCGACGGCGGCCGACGACAGCACGATGCGTGTGGAGACGACGACGTCGCCGATGGAAAGGTGCGCGGACGCGAACGCGCCGGCGGTGCCCACGAGGACGACGGCCTGGGGCTTGTGCGCCGCGATGGCCTCCGCGGCGCCGATGGCCGCCTCGACGAGGCCCACGCCGACGAGGGCGCGCGAGAGGCGCGAGCCGCGGATGGCGAGCGGCGCGACCTCGGGCCCGAAGGCGGCTACGATGAGGGGTTCCATGGGGTTGGCTGTCGCGGCAGGATAACCCAATCCTTGCGGTCGACCTGCCAGCCGAGTACGCTATGCTTACATGGTGCGTAACGCGCTGATTCCGCTTTTCCTGGCGGCGACGGGCTGTTCTGCCGTGGTCGCGGGCTCCCCGTCGGAGGGGGACGCCCAGAGCGCGAGCGTGACCGGCGTCGTGGTCGTCGAGAAGACGGTGACGGACGACGCCACGCGCGGCGAGGCCTCGGCGCGCTTCGTCCGGGTCCGGGGCGCCGTAGACGCTGACGCGCTGCGCCTGGTGGGTGCCGCGCTCGACTTGCCGAACGTCGGCGAGTGCGCGAGCGCAGGGCTCCCGGCGACGACCGCGCACCCCGTGGAGCTGCTCGACGTGGGCGGCGTCTCGATCGAGTCCGCCGGCCAGAAGACCGCGCTCGTCGGCCGCCAGCTGCCCGACGTCGTCGATCTCGTTTCCGGGACCGTGTACTCCGCACGCATCGACGCGCGCGACTCCGTCCAGGTGCTCGTCGGCGGGACCGCAGACGTGCCGGCGTTCTCGCTTCGCGCCGAGGCGCCCGAGGCCCCGGCGGACGTGCGGGTGGCGGCGCTCGACTCCGGCGCGCTCGACGTGAGCTGGAGCGGCGGCGCGGACGTGATCTACCTGGACGTGAACGGCTCGCGGTGCACCTTCGCCGACGAGGGGCGCGCGCTCGTCCCCGCGAGCGTGATCGGCGACGCGACGGCGGCGTCGCTTCACCGCGTGCGTCGCGAGAAGCTCAGCATCCCCGGGCTCGACGGCGGCGAGCTGCGGTTCGACTTCGCGCGCTCCGTCACGCTCGCGCGCCGCTGACGAGAGAGCG
>DATIQP010000766.1:0-5703 GCA_035470765.1 Polyangiaceae bacterium
CTTCCCGGAAGAGCGAGACCGCGCGGTCGCGCTGGCCGTCCTTCGCCGCGCCCACGCCCTGCACCATCTTGCCGACCGCGGCGGGGTTGGCGGGGGGCAGCGTGTGCGTGGTCGCGGCGGCCTCGACCTTCGCGTGACCGCCCCCGCACCCGGCGAGGACGGAGGACGCCGCGAGGGCGAGCGCGCACGTGAGGACGGACAGAGCTCTCATTTCCTCTTCGGGGCCTTCGCCTTGTCTGCTGGCGGCGTCACGACGATGACCTTCGGCGGAGCGGTCACCGAGGACTTGTCCGCCTCGGGCCCGCGCCGCGGCGCCTCGATCAGCGCGGGCAGCGGGCTCGGCCCTTCGGAGCGCACGTCGAAGCCGATCTCCTTGAACGCCGGGTAGAGCTCCGCGTTCAGGCGCCCGAGCGCGTCGCGCATCTTGGCCGTCCACTGGTTGTAGATCTGAAGGTCGAGCGCCTTGTGCCAGCCGTTCTCGTAGGCGTCGAGGGCCTTCTCCTCGATCGGCACGACGAACGTCTCGATCTGCGACTGGAAGTCTTCCTTCTCCTGATCCGTCTTGGCCTCGGCGGGCACCGGCGCGTCGCGCAGCGACTTGGCGAACGTCTCGTAGGTGTGGCCGACCTGGTAGAGCGCGGCGGTCGTCCACTCGGCCACGCCGAAGCTCACCACGTCCAGAAAGACCGTGGCGGCCTCCTTGAGCAGCTCCGCCTTCTGCTTCAGGCGCTTGCCGAGCTGTTTGACGTCGCCCTCGATCTTGATCGCGTCGAACCTCGCGAGCACGCGCTCACCTTGCATGTAGCGGGCTTGCGCGGCGGCGAACTTCCCGTCGGGGCCGAGCGATCGCTTGAGCTGCTTGCCCATGCGCGTCGCCGAGGCGAGCGACTCCTCGGCCTGCATGTCCTCGCCGCCCTTGATCTGCGCCTTGGCGAGGAGCACGAAGCCCTGCACGCGGTGGTCCTGGTTGTGCGAGCCGCGCCCGAGGTAGCGCTTGTACAGATCGGCGGCGTCCTTGTTGCGGCCCGCGTCCTGGTGCGCGCGACCCATCTGGAACACGACCTCGTCGGCCTCGGGCGAGTTGCCGTAGAGCGCGAGGAACTTGTTGCCGTCGGCGATGGCCTTGTCGTGATCGTTGATGGCGACGCGCAGCACCACCGCGTTGTAGGCGGCGTCCTTGGCGTGCTCGTAGCGCTGGTAGGCGGGCACGCGCGCGTCGACGTTCGCCACGAACGCCTCGTTGTACTCGGCGGCCTCGTTGAACAGGCCCATCGCCTGCATCGTCGTGGCGGCCACCCACGCGCCGAGCGGCGACTCGGGCTTGTCGCGGTAGTCCTTGCCGGTGATGAGGGAGGCGGCTTCCTTCAGCGTCGCCATGTCGCCCGCGGCCTTCGCCTCGACCTCGGCGGACTCGCAGGCCTGCGCCGCGCGCGGGTCCTTCGGGTACTCCTTCGCCGCGCGCAGGTACGCGGCCGCCGCCCCCGCGTGGTCGTTCGCGGTGGCCTTCTGCTCGCCCTGCTTGAACATCGACGTCAGGATGAAGCCCTCGAGCCTGGCCTGCTCCTTCGGGTCCTGGAAGCTCGGCAGCGTGCGCAGGCGCCGCGCCCACGTCTCGATGTTGTCGTAGTTCTTCGACTTGACGAACGAGTCGATGACGAGCTTGCCGGCGTCGTGCGCCTTCTCGTGCGTCGGGTACTTCTCGAGCAGCGTGCCCCAGAGCTTCACCGCCGAGTCGTAGACCTCGTAGTCGTAGTAGAGCTTGCCCTCGCGGTAGAGCAGCTCGGGGATCTGCTTGTCGTTCGGATAGAGCTGCGAATAGAGCTCGAGCGCCTCGGCGAACTTCTTGTCCGTCTCGCTCTCGAGGCCGCCGCCCTTGGCCTTGCGCGCCTCGAGCTCGGCGAGGCGCACGCGCTCGAGCGAGGCGATCGCATTGTAGATCGCGTCGTGGCGCTTGAGCGGATCGCCCGGCGCCGTCGCGTCGATCTCGGCGGGCATTCCGCGCGCCGCGTTCATGTAGTGCGTCGCCGCGTCGGTGTTCTTGTTCAGCCGGCGGAAGTCGATCTCCGCGAGGTAGTACTCGATCTGGTAGGCCTTCGGCTCCTTGGCGAACTTGCTCAAGTAGACGTCGTAGAGCTCGGCGGCGCCCTGGAACTCGGCGTTGCTGGTCCTGTCCTTCTGGGCCTTGCCGTTGAGCCAGATGGCGTGCTCGCGGAGCTGCTGCTCGATCTTCTTGCTCGTCTCGGCGACGTTGGCCTGGTCGGCCTGCGTGCGCGCCCACGGGCTGCCCGCGGTGTAGCCGTTGACGGCACGATCGTAGGTGGCCTTGAGGTGCGGGTAGTCCTCGAGCCAGTTGTAGCCCTGCGCGATCTGCAGCACCCAGTCGCCGGCCTCGCGGCTCGTCGGCTCGAGCTTGATCAGGAGCTCGTAGGCCTCGATGCCACGCTCGTAGTGCGCCTGATCGAAGTAGGTGTTCGCGAGCGCGCGCACGATCTTCCCGGCGAAGCGGTCCCCACCGATCTTGGTGAGGAAGTTGTACATGTCCTGCGCGGTGTTCTTGTCGTCCTCGGTGAAGACCTCGACCAGGTACTTGAGCGCCTCGCCCTGCAGCTCGTCGAGCGCCTTCTGCTGCGCCACGCCGACGCCGGCCTTGCCGCTCGTGTCGGTCACCTCGAACACCTTCACGAAGCGCTTGGTCGCCTCGTCGGTGTTGCCGAGCCGCCAGTGGCACCACGCGCTCTTGAACAGGGCCAGGCCGATGAGGTCCGACTTCGGAGACTTCAGGACCTCTTCGTACTCGGCGAGCGCCGCGGGGTAGTCCGGCTTGTTGAACAGCGCCTCGGCGATCGCCATGTGCGCGTCCGGCACGAAGCGCGAGCTCGGGTACTCCTTGAGGATGCGCGCGAAGCGAGCGGTGGCCTCTTCCGTCTTGCCCTGCTCGGTCGCGAGGAAGCCGTCGACGTAGAGCGCGAGATCGTACTGCCCGAACCACGGGTAGTCCTTGAGCACCTTGCCGAAGAGCTCGCGCGACGGCCCGTAGTTGATCTCGGGCGCCGGACCGCGCTGGTCGACCGGCTTCTTCTCCCACTCCTTGAAGCGCTCGACCACGCCCTCGCGCTCGTTCTCCCAGAGCAGCTCGCCGAGGCGCATCATCGCCTCGGGCATCTCGGCGGACTCGCGCGGCGCCTCCTTGATGAAGGTCGTGAGCAGCTCGATCGCTTCCTTGCGCAGCTCGCGGATCTGGACGAGATCGCGGTCGACGCGGGCGTCGAGCTGCGCCTTCAGGTGGGCGCGGACCTCGGGCGGCAGCTTCGGGCCGCGGATGGCGGGCGTGCCGGGATGGTCGCTCACCTGCTCGGCCCTCTGGATCTGCGCCTTGGGCTTCTCCTTGCCCTTGGCGGTGATCATGCTCTCGCTGGAGGCCTGCAGGCCGCTGCTGGCGAGGGAGGCTTCCTTCTTCTCGGGTGCGGCGGACGAGATCGAGCCGGTCAGCGCCACGACGGACGCGAGGAGGGTGACCGATCCGAGGCGGACGCGACGCATTGAAGGGGACATGATGGACGGAATGGGGCGGGTTGTGAACCCCTGGCGGGGCGGAGACGGAGGCGGGGACGGGGGCCGGCGGCCCGGCGGCTCCGATATCCGGGGGCGCCCGGCGGGACGAGCTCCAGGCACGCGCGGGGTGGGAGACGAATGCTGCGATGCAGTATGCGAGCTTCATTTGGGCCTAGAAGGCCGCCGGGATTCCATGTTGCGTCGCAACAAAAATGTGTGGACGCCTGGGCGGGCCTGAGGTAACCCGCCGGGCATGGACGCTCGACAAGAGGTGAAGCCGGTGTTCGGGGAGCCGACGCCGCTGGGGTTGCTCGGGTTGGCGATCGGGTGCGCGGCGCTCGTGCCTGTGGCGTTCGGGATGATACCGAAGGAACCGGCGGCGGCGGCGAGCATGCTCGAGACGAGCGCGTGGCTGTGCTTGCTGTTCGGCGCGGGGTGCCAGTTCCTGGCGGGCGTCATGAGCCTCGCGAACAAGAACACGCTCGGCGGGACGCTCTTCACCACGTTCGCCTTCAACTGGGTGATGAACTGGTGGGCGCTCGACCAGCTCGCGCACGGCAGGGCGCCGAGCGCTCCGGTGCTCTTCGCGGTCGACCTCGCCTTCCTCGCCATCTTCGTCGTGCTGACGTACGCGTTCGGCTTCGTGTCCAAGCTGCTGTTCCTCTTCTTGCTCGACATCGACGCGCTGTACTTGCTGCGCATCGTCCGGCACGAGGCGCCCGCGATGCCGGGCGTGGCTGCCGGGATCGGCGTGGCGACCGTCGTGCTCGGCGCCCTCGCGCTCTACATCGCGCTCGGTATGCTGCTCAACGGAGCGGCCGGCCGCGTCCTGTTTCCGATGGGCGGGCCGCTCTTCGGCGCGCCGGAGAAGCCGCGAGCACTTGCGTTCGAGGCCCGCGACGGCGCACGGCCATCAAGTGTGGTTGCAGGGTAGGCACACGCCCGCGGCGCTCCCGAGCGGCAGATGGCACGCTCCGCCGCAGCAGTCGGCGTCGTTGGTGCAGCCGCCGCACGCCGGGACGCAGCTGCTCGAGTAGCAGACGAAGCTCGCCGCGCCGGAGTCGGCCGCTGCGGGGTTCGGGACGCAAGGCCAGCCGGCGCAGCAATCCGCGCTCGACGAGCACGCCTGCCCGGCGCCCACGCACTGAGCGCCGGTGCATCTCGTGACGCCGACGTTGTCCGGCTTGCACGTGTCGTTGCTCAGCGTGTCTCCCGAGCAACAGCCCGTCTCCGCGTTGCAGCTCGTGTTCGCGGCGCGGCACACAGTACCGTTGGGCTTGCACTGCAAGATGATCGCGCACACGCCGAAGGTGTCGGCCGGCTGCCCCCTGTCACACACCTGGCCGCAGCAGTCTCGATCGGTCACGCAAAGGTCCCCGGAGGGACGGCAACCGCTGGCGTGCTGGCAGATCGACACGCCGGTCGGCGCGTAGGGTCCGCACGCCCAGCTGCAGCAGTCGGCGCCGCACGGCGCGGCGCTGTCGCCGGTCAGGTCGCACACGACTCCGTCCGCCCTGCACTGCGACTGCGTGAGGCCGCATGACCCGTAGAGGCTATCGGGGATCACGGAGCACGTGCCCTCGCAGCAATCCGCGGCGGCTGCGCAGACGTCGCCGGGCTGGCCGCAGTAGGAGGAGGCCGCGCACTTGCCCTGTCTGCACGAGCGCGAACAGCAGTCGGCGCTCTGCGTGCACGCGTTGCCCAGGGTCCGGCACGACGCATTGAGTGGCGTGCACGTCCCGCTCGCGCCGCAGCGGCCTCCGCAGCAGTCGGGGTCGGCCTTGCACGGCTCGCCATCGGAAGCGCAGGCGCATGTGTTTCCGGTGCACGCGCCGCTGCAGCACTCGCTCGCCGCGGAGCACGGCATGTTGGGCAGCTGGCACGTCGAGCCCGAATCGTTCGTGGCGTCGGCCGCGACGACGTCGGTGAGCGCGGAAGGAGAATCCGAGAGCGTACCGTCCGCGCTCGCGTCGACGGATACGCCGCCCGACGACCCGCACCCCAGGATCCAGCAAACCGCCAGACCGGCGCCGCATCGACCCCTCACCACGCGTCGATTCTACACCGTTACTTGAGCCCCTCGCTGCCGATGAACTCGTCGGGCCAGTCGTCGCCTTCGAACGGCCAGTACTCCTCGTTGTCCTTGAGGAA
>DATIQP010000767.1:0-13142 GCA_035470765.1 Polyangiaceae bacterium
CGGCACCTGCGGTCGTCACCAGATAACGAAACAAGGAGGAGGGCTTCATGTCGTATGGATCTCCAAGCCAACATCGCGGCGACAGCCGCGGAACAGGAGCCGTAGGATACCGGAAATGACCCAAGGCGTCTCGCTCTCGGAGCGCATCAAGAGCAGGGCCCGGGCGCTCGGCTTCGACGCCGTCGGCGTCGCGCCGGCCGCGCCACCGCTCGAGCGAGACCACGAGCGCTATCGAGAGTTCATAGGCCTGGGCTTTCACGGCGAGATGGGCTGGCTCGCTCGCGACGCCGAGGTGCGCCGCCGGGTGGACACCGAGGAGATCCTCGCGGGCGCGCGCAGCGTGATCTGCGTGGCGCGGAGCTACGCCCGCGCCGACGAGGCTCGGGACCGCGGGATCGCGCCCCTCGTCGCGCGCTACGCCCGCGGGCGGGACTACCACAACGGCCTGCGCAAGAAGCTCCGCCAGCTGGCCGCCTTCGTCCGCACCCTGGGCGAGGGCGCCGAGGCGCGCCCGCTCTGCGACGACGCCCCAATCCTCGAGCGCGCGTGGGCCGCGCGCGCCGGCCTTGGCTTCGTGGGCAAGAACGGTCTGCTCATCGTCCCAGGCCAGGGCTCGCTGCTGCTGCTCGGCGAGGTGATCACGACCCTGGCCCTCGACGCCGACACGCCCATGCCCGAGCGCTGCGGCTCCTGCACGCGCTGCATCGACGCCTGCCCGACCGGCGCCATCGTCTCGCCGTTCGTCCTCGACGCTCGGCGCTGCGTCTCGTACCTCACCATCGAGCTGCGCTCGCCCATCCCCGGCGAGCTGCGCGCCGGCGTCGGCGAGCACCTCTTCGGTTGCGACGACTGCCAGACGGTGTGCCCATTCAACGCCGCGCCGCACCCGCGCGATCCGCGACCTTTCGAGCCGCTCGAGCGCTGGTCGACGACGCGGCTCTCGGACCTGCTGTCGCTCGAGGGCGGCGGGCCGGCCTGGGCCGCGCTCTCCGAAGGGACTCCGTTGCGCCGCGCGACGGCCGAGGGGCTGGCGCGCAACGCGGCCATCGTCCTCGGAAATCGCCGCGATCCCGGCGCGCTGGCGGGGCTCCGACAGGCGGCGGAGGGGCACCCGTCCTCGCTCGTGCGCGAGGCGGCGCGCTGGGCGGTCGGCCAGATCGCCCCCGGCGCTTGATGCGATCCGAGTCTTCCCTCGTCCAACGTGGTAAGCCCCAGGGAAGGTCAAAACGATGCATACTACACGGACACTCGCGGCCGCCGCGCTGACCCTCCTCGTCGCCCAGAGCGCCGGCGCGCAGGAGTCTGCGCTCGACACGGCCCGCGCCGCCGTCCGCGCCAGCCCGGGTGACTGGCACGCCTCGCTCGCGCTGGGCCGCGCCCTGCGGCGCGCCGGCCGGTACGGCGACTCGCTCGCCGAGCTGCGTCGCGGGGCCGCGAGCATGGCGGGCAGGCAGCCGGAGGCGGCGATCCAGCTCCACTGGGAGGAGGCGCGCACCTTCATCGGCCAGCGGGACTTCTCGCAGGCGATGGTCTCCTGCCGCGTGGTGGGCGCACAGACGGGCGGAGCGGCCGCGGGCCACGCGTGCGCGGCCGAGGCGCACCTGCTCTGGCGTCGCGCGACCGAGGCGCTGACCGAGACCCAGCAGGCGCTCGCCGGCGGCAACAAGCAGTACGACGCGAAGGTCTCGCAGGGCCGCGCGTTCGCCCTGCAGCTCAAGGACGCAGACGCCGAGGCCGCCTTCCGCGAGGCGATGACCTACGACCCGAACGGCGCCGACGCGCACATGTACCTGGGGCGCTTCCTGATCGACACCGGCAAGACCGACGCCGGCATCGCGGAGCTCAAGCGCGCCGTCGAGCTCGATCCGAGCGGCCCGGATGCCGCCTACGAGCTGGGGCGCGCGCTCCCCGCGGGGCCCGAGGCCATCGCGGCGCTCGGCCGTGCGACGCGCGAGCGGCCGTCGTTCCTGGACGCCTGGGTCAAGCTCGCGGAGGTAGACCTCGCCCAGGGCCGCAACGCGGACGCGCGCGTGGCGGCCGCCGCGGCGTTGCACATCAACGCCCAGGACGCGGCGGCGCACATCGTCGTCGGGCGGGTTGCGCTCGCCGACGGCAAGGCCGACGACGCGATGAACGAGGCGCGCGCCGCCCTCGGCATCCTCGCCAACTCTGCGGGCGCCAAGCTTCTCATGGCCGACGCATACGCCGCCAAGGGCGACATCGATCTCGCCCTCGAGCAGTACCAGGCCTCCTACGGCCTCGACCGGCAGAACCCCGACACGCTGGTGCACGCGGCGCTGGCGTGCATCAAGGCCAACCGGAACACGAGCGCGCGCGCCTACGGTACGCAGGTGACGAAAGAGTTCCCGACGTGGGGCCCCGGCTGGGTCGCTCTCGGCGACGCGCTAGCCGCCGACCACGAGCCCGCCGCCGCGCGCGCTGCGTACGACAAGGCGTTGCAGAGCAAGGGGCCCGTCGACGCCAACGCCGTCCGCGCCAAGCTCGCGGCGCTCCACTGAGAGGACGAAGGGCTAGAGCTCCGAGCCCTTGTCCTTCTTCTTGGTCCCGTACTCCGACTCCGGCGGCTGGCGCGGATCGGTGGTGTCCGTCGAGACGCACTTGCCGTAGTCCGTGGCCGTCACCACGGCCGCGAGGCAGGTGCGCTGGTCCTCCGTGACCTCCGGCGGGTGCAGATCGCAGGTCGCGTACTTCTGATCGAGGTACGCGTGCGACGCGTCCGACGGGATGTCGCCGATCTTGATCGACTGCAGCTTGCTCTGCAGCGACCGGCACTCCGCCGCCGTGAGCGTCACCTTCGGCGAGGGAGCCTTCGGCGGCAAGGGAGGCAAGACGAGGTAGGCGGCCCACGTCGGCCCGACGAGCTTCGCCAGCGAGGCCTGCGGCATCGGCTTCTTGTCGCGGATCGCCTCGAGGACGTCCACGACGGGCAGGCGCTTGTCGTCGCTGCTCTTGTCCTCGTCCTCGAGCTCTTGCCGGTCTTCCTTGGTGAAGGAGGCCTTGTACGAGATCTTGATGGAGCGGTCCGAGCGCGAGACCTTCATCGTCGACAGGGCCTGGAAGTAAGTATCCGCGATGTCGGCGAACTTCTTCTCGCGCGGAGAGCTGGCCTTCTCCTTCGCCTTCTTGATCAGCTTGGGGGCGTTGAGCTCGATCTGCGACTTCCAGTCGCCGACGAGCTCCTTGACGTCACGCTCCGCGTCCTTGGCCGCTTCGGCGTCGCGGGTGACCAGGACGATGTTGCCCGTGATCGCGCCGGCCTGGACGTAGTCCGGATCGGTCTCGAAGGCGACGGCGCGCAGCTTGGCGTCGATCTCCTCGATCAGCTTGCTGTCGGCCTTCGCGGGGAAGCACTGCCCCATGAAGTCCTCGCGCGTGCCGGTGCCTGTGGTGCTGCCGCTGCCGCTGCCGCCGCCGAGGCTCCCGCTCCCGTAGGACGACGAGAACGCGGAGTAGCCGATCTGCGAGACGGCCCACTCGCACGGGTACTCGAGGAACTCCTTCGAGGACTTGGGCTCCGCGACGAGCGACACCTGGCTGAGGTTGCTCGTCTGCGCGACGGCGTCCTGCAGGGCCGAGATGCGGCTGCCGACGTTGGCCTTGGGGACGACGACGCCCTTGGAGAGCTCGTCGAGCGACGCCTTGTTTCCGAAGAACCAGGTGTTGCCGACCGCGAACGCCGCGTAGCTCTTGTCGCCGCAAGACGTCGTGGTGGCGCCGGCGCCCGCGTCGGGCGCGCCCGCGTCGGCGAGGCCGAGCTCGGTCGGCGGCGAGAGCGTGAAGCTCGGCGGCGTCGTCTGGCAGAAGCCCGGGAGCGCGCCGAAGCTGACCGAGGTGAAGCCCTGGCCCGCCGGCGGCGCCTTCATCTTGAAGTGGCCGATCTTGATGTAGTGCTTGCCCGAGTACGACGAGCTCTTGGTGTCGGAGTCCTCGTCGTCGAAGACCAAGAACGACGCGCGGTCGTCGTCGAGCGACTTGGCGAGCTCGCCGCCGCACTGCAGCTCCGCCCGCACCTTGTCGAGGTTGGCCGGGTCGAAGAACTCCTTCGCGGAGTGGGGACCGAGCGAACCCAGCGTCTCGAGGTGCGCCGCCGGATCGCCGCGGCCCCCGCAGAAGTGCTGCCCGAGCTCCGCGGCGAGGTAGACGGCCTTCACGCGCTTGTTGGGCTCGCGCACGCCATCGATGACCGCGGTGTGGATCTCGCGCGTCTGCGCCGGGAGCTGCTTGGCGTCGAGCGGCAGGCTGCTGTGCGAGGAGCGCATGAAGAAATAGCCCGCCACCGCACCCCCGACGACGAGCAACAAGAACGAGCCCCCGACGATGCCGAGGACGAGCCCCATTCCCGACTTCTTCGGAGGCTGCTGCGGCGGCGGCCCGTAGGGCTGCGATGCCATGGGAGGCCGGCCGTACTGCGGTGGCTGCGGCGGGTAGGGCTGGTTCGGGTAGGGAGGTTGCATCACGGCGATCTACGCCGCGATTCGCCGCGGTCTCCCCGCGCGCCGGCGCGCATCGAGCGATAGCACGCCTCGGTCAATTCAAGCTAGAGTCCCCGGGATCTCATGCACCCGCTCGCGCAGGGCATTCTCGACGGCGAAGTGCGCGCGGCGGCTCGCGCGATGCGCCTCGTCGACGACCGCCAGCCGGGCGCCGTCGAGCTGCTCAAGGACATCTTCCCGCACACCGGCAAGGCCTACGTGATCGGCGTCACGGGCAACCCGGGCTCCGGCAAATCCACGCTCTGCGATCGCTTGATCGAGATCGTGCGCAAGGAGGGCAAGCGGGTCGGCGTCATCGCCGTCGATCCGACGAGCCCGTACTCGGGCGGCGCCATCCTCGGCGATCGCATCCGCATGAACCGCCACGCGACGGACCCGGGAGTGTTCATCCGCTCGGTCGCCACCCGCGGCCACCTCGGAGGTCTCTCGCGCTCCGCGCGCGATCTGGTGCGAGTGCTCGACGCGTTCGGCAGCGACGTCATCCTCGTCGAGACGGTCGGCGTCGGCCAGGACGAGCTCGAGGTGACGCGCACCGCCCACACGACGCTGGTGGTGGTGGCCCCGGGCCTGGGCGACGACGTGCAGGCGATCAAGGCCGGCTTGATGGAGTGCGCGGACGTCTTCGCCGTGAACAAGGCGGATCGCGACGGCGCCGACGCGACGATCCGCGATCTGCAGCTCATGATCGCGCTCGGCGGCGAGAGCATGGTCGCCGCAGGACGGCAGCGCGGTCACGTCACGCACGGCGCCGACGAGCCCTTGCACGCGAAGGCGCCCCCGCCCGAGAGCTGGACGCCTCCCATCGTGCGCTGCGTCGCGCTCCGCAACGAGGGCGTCGCGGAGCTTCACGATGCGCTGGGGCGACACCACGCCTGGCTCTCCGAGACCGAGGCCGGCCGCGCGCGACGACGCCAGCGCCTGGCCGAGGAGGTCCGCGAGACGCTGCGCGAGGCGCTCATCGACGCCGCCACGGACACCCTCCAGGCCGAGCTCGAGCAAGCCGTGCTCGCCGTCGAGCGCAAGGAGCTCGATCCCTACACGGCGACCGAGTCCCTCATCGGTCTCTTCCGCACCCGCTGACGCGTCGTCTCTTCTAACGAAGCCGCTTGAACCGGTTGACCAGCCCGTTCGTGGACGCGTCGTGCGAGCCCACCTCGCCGCTCCCCTCGAGCTCGGGAATGATCGCGACCGCGAGCTGCTTGCCGAGCTCCACGCCCCACTGATCGAAGCTGTAGATGTTCCAGATCGTGCCCTGCACGAAGATCTTGTGCTCGTAGGCCGCGATGAGCTGGCCGAGCACGCGCGGCGTGAGCTGCGGCACCATGATGGAGCTCGTGGGCCGGTTGCCGGTGAAGGTCTTGTGCGGGACGAGCGCATCGAGCTTCTCCTTGGGCGTGCCCGCCTTCTCGAGCTCGGCGCGGACCTCCGCCTCGGTCTTGCCCTTCATCAGCGCCTCGGTCTGCGCGAAGAAGTTGGCGAGAAGGATCTCGTGGTGTCTTCCCACGGGGTGCCGCACGCCCGAGCTCTGCGAGGGTTCGGACCCAGATGGAAACGGGTTGTGCGACTTGATCGGCGCGATGAAGTCGCACGGGATGATGCGCGTGCCCTGGTGGATGAGCTGGTAGAAGGCGTGCTGGCCGTTGGTGCCCGGCTCGCCCCAGAGGATCGGGCCCGTGTCGTAGTCGCGGATGCGCGCGCCGCTCTTGTCGACGCCCTTGCCGTTGGACTCCATGTCGCCCTGCTGGAAGTACGCGGCGAAGCGGTGCAGGTACTGGTCGTAGGGCAGGATGGCGTGCGACTGCGCGCCGAAGAAATTGCCGTACCAGACGCCGAGCAGGGCCATGATGACCGGCAGGTTCTTCTCGAGCGGGGCAGAGCGGAAGTGCTGGTCCATGGCGTGGGCGCCGTCGAGCAGCTGCTCGAAGTGGTCCATGCCGATGACGCACGCGATGGACAGGCCGACGGCGCTCCAGAGCGAGTAGCGCCCGCCGACCCAGTCCCAGAAGACGAACATGTTCTCGGTGTCGATGCCGAACTTGCTCACTTCCTTCGCGTTGGTCGACACGGCGACGAAGTGCTTCGCGACGGCGTCGTCGTTGTTCGCCGTTTGGGTCCGACCTCTCGCTTCGCTCGAGCGTGCGGCACCCGCCGCCCCCAGCTTGCCGAGGAGCCACTCGCGCGCGCTCTCGGCGTTGGTCATCGTCTCGAGCGTCGTGAAGGTCTTGGACGCCACGATGAAGAGCGTCTGCTCCGGATCGAGCTCGCGCACGGTCTCGGCCAGGTGCGTGCCGTCCACGTTCGAGACGAAGTGCGCGCGGAGGGGCGATTCGCCGGGCTTGCGGCCTTGCCAGTATGGCTTGAGCGCCTCGGTGACCATGACCGGCCCGAGATCGCTGCCCCCGATGCCGATGTTGACGACGTCGGTGATGCGCTTGCCGGTGTGGCCCTTCCACTCGCCCGACCGCAGCCGCTCGGTGAAGGTTCGCATCTTGGCGAGCACCGCGTTGACGTCGGGCATGACGTCCTTGCCGTCGACGAGGATCGGCGTGTTCGAGCGGTTGCGAAGCGCCACGTGCAACACCGCGCGACCCTCGGTGCCGTTGATCTTCTCGCCGGTGAACATCTTCTCCGTCCACTCCTTGACCTTCTGCTGGCGCGCGAGGTCGAAGAGCAGCCGCATCGTGTCCTGCGTGATCCGGTGCTTGGAGTAGTCGAGGAAGACGTCGCCGGCCTCGATCGAGAAGCGCGCGAAGCGCTCCGGATCCTTCGCGAACAGGTCGCGCAGGTGGAGCGCGTCGCCGACGTCAAAAGCCTTTTTGTGCTCGAGGAGGGCCTGGTACGCGTGGGTTTGGACGAGCGACATGGGCGCGAGGATAGACCTCGTCGCGGGATATGGAAGTGTCAGCCCGCCCCAAGTAAGATCGACGGGCCATGCGTGCTCCCTGGCTTCTGACCTGCCTGCTCGTCGCGTGCGGCGGCGCCCCCAAGCCCGCCGAGCCGCCGCCGCCTCCTCCCCGCACGGCGACCGCCGACGTGAACGTGCGCAGCCTCGTCCTCGAGATGGCGGAGAAGAAGGCGTGCTCGCAGCTCGAAGGCAAGTGGATCGGGCTGCCCGCTCAGGACGACACGGCCTCGACGTGCCCCAAGAACCTCGAGGGCGCGGACTCGGGCCTGGCGTGCTCGTGGGGCCGGCTGCAGATCCGAGACTGCAAGAGCGCCATGCAAGACGGCGGGATCGGCCTGTCGTTCGGCGGCATCGGCTGGACGTGGGTCGATCGCAAATCGGGCGACGTCGCCGTGCGCCAGTACGTCTACATGTCGGCGAGCGTCGAGATGAAGGGCGCGCTCGACATTGGCTTCGATCCGAACGCCCACGTCGCCTCGATCTGGCTCACCCCGACGCAGCCTCTCAAGGCCAGGGTCACCGCGCTCGGCATCATCAAGCTCCAGGCCGACTCGGCGCTCGGCCAGCTCGAGAAGGTCGCCGCGGGCGCGCTCGGCGTCGATCCCAAGCACCAGGTCGCGGTGCAGGGCGCGGCGCAGTTCGAGGATCGGCTTCGCAAGGGGATGACGATCACGTTCGATACGCAGAGCCAGCAGGTCGATCTCTTGCTCGGCCCGCTGCCGAACGGCGTCGTGCCGAAGCGACCTCTTCCCGTGGCCGACCGCCCGTGGATCCTCGACGAGCGGCAGGAGGTCTTCCCCGGCGGCGTGCTCGTCGCGGGGCCCTACGATCCGGCGCCGGCGGTGCGGCTCGACGCGAAGGCGGAGGGAGGCTCCGATCTCGCGTACGGCGTCGCGTGCGCCAGCGACGCCGCGCTCGCCGCCGACGCGCTCGCGCGCGGCGACAAGCCGAGCCTCTCGCTCCAGAGCCGAGGCCAGATCTCCGGCGACGCCTTCAGCAAGATCCTCACGCCGCCGGCGTGCCCGTGGGTGCTCATCACGAGCTCGTCCGGCGCCGAGTCGGCGCGCGCCGCCCTGGAGATCACCCCGGCGGACGCCGCGACGGGGCAGGCGACCGTGGCCGGCGCGGTCCCCGTCACCCCCGTCGCGACGAGCGCCACGGTGTGGGTCACCGTCCAGAGCTATGAATTCGAGACCGCCAAGCCCGACGGCAAGTCGTGGGATTTCGGCGGCGGCGCTCCCGATCCGACGATCTGGCTGCGCGCGGGCAACGGCACCAAGCTCACGATCGTCCCGATGCAGAAGGACAGCTTCCGCGCCAACCCGATGCTGAGGGCGCCCGCCGCCGTCGAGGTGACCGCCACGTCGCCGCTCGTCATCGGCGTCACCGACGTGGACGAGCTCACGGACGACCCCATGGGCGAGGCCACGGTCACGCTCGACGACATCCTGCAGCGAGGCCGCGATCTCGAGGTCGAGGTCAAGCTCGGAGGCGGTCGCACCGGCATGCTGCGCCTGCGCGTCGATCGCTGAGCGGGGAGCCCTTCAGGCCTTGCGGGCCCTCGGGGGCTTGCGGCCGACGTTCTCCGCCTTGAACGCGCTCGGACAGAGCGTGTTCACCGGGCACTCCTTGCAGATCGGCTTGATCGCGAAGCAGCAGCGCCGACCGTGCCAGATGAGGACGTGGCTCACGGGGTCCCACTTGGACCGCGGCAACAGCTGCATCAAGTCTTGCTCGATCTTCTCGGGCTCCGTGTTCTTCGTCCACCCGAGCCGCTGCGAGAGGCGCTGCACGTGGGTGTCGACGACGACGCCCTCGGGGGACTCGAAGGCCACGCCGAGCACCACGTTCGCCGTCTTGCGGCCCACGCCGCGCAACTTCACGAGCTCGGCCAGCGTGCGGGGCACCTCGCCGCCGTGCTGCTCCACGATCGAGCGGGCCAGCGCGACGATCGACTTCGCCTTCTGGCGGTAGAAGCCGAGCGTGCTCGTGTAGGGCTCGACCTCCTCGGGCTCGGCCTTCGCGAGCGCCCGCGCGTCGGGGTACTTGGCGAAGAGCTTCGGCGTGGCCTTGTTGACGTTGACGTCGGTCGTCTGCGCGCTCAGCACCGTGGCGACGAGCAGCTCGAACGGAGTTCGGTGATCGAGCTCGCAGTGCGCCTCGGGGTAGTGCGCCTCGAGCTTCGCGAAGGCCTCGAGCGCCTGCGCCTTCGGCACGAGCTTCGGGCGCGAGCCGCCAGCCCGGACCTTCGCTCTCGGCTTCCGCTTGGGGTCAGTTGAGCGTCTTGTCGCCGTCTTCTTCGCCGCCATCGCCCTCTTCCTCGCCGCTCGGCGGAGGGACGCTCTCGCCTCCGGGCGGCATCTCGCTCGCGCCCGGCGGCGCTTCGGCGACGCGCTCGAGCGCCGTGATGTGCTCGCCCTCCTCGACGCTCATCACCTTCACGCCCTGCGCGTTGCGGCCCGTCTCGCGGATCTCGGCGACGCGGGTGCGCAGCGTCTGGCCGCGATCGGTGATGAACATGACCTCGTCGGTCTCGCCGACGAGGCGCACGTCCACGACCGGCCCGTTGCGCTCGCTCGCGTCGATGAGGATGATGCCCTTGCCGCCGCGGTTCTGAATGCGAAACTCGTCGATGAGCGTCCGCTTGCCGTAGCCGTTGGCGCAGATGGCCAGCACGTGCGCGCGGCTCTCCTCGGTCACGGCCATGCCCACGACCGCGTCGTCCTCGCCCACGTCGATGGCGCGCACGCCCACGGTCGAGCGGCCCATCTTGCGGACCTGCTCCTCGGGGAAGCGGATCGACTGGCCGTTCTTGGTCGCGATGAGGATCTCGCGCTTGCCGTCGGTGAGCACCGCGCTGAGCAGCGTGTCGCCGTCCTCGATCTTGACCCCGATGATGCCCTTCTCGCGGAAGTTGGCGTACTCGTCGACCTCGGTCTTCTTGATCTGCCCGCGCTTGGTCACCGTGACGACGTACTTGCCGGGCTCGATCTTCGGCACCTCGACGATCGCCGCGACCTTCTCGCCCGGCTCCATCCCGACGAAGTTCACGATCGCGCGGCCCTTGCTGGTGCGCGTCGCCTGCGGGATCTCGTACACCTTCTTCACGTAGACCTTGCCGCGGTCGCTGAAGAAGAAGACGTAGGCGTGCGTCGAGGCGACGAAGAGCTGCGTGACCCAGTCCTCCTCGCGGGCCTCCATACCGAGCTTGCCCTTTCCGCCGCGGCGCTGCGCGCGGTAGGTGCTCGACGGCGTGCGCTTGATGTAGCCGGCGTGCGAGATCGTGACGACCATGTCCTCTTCCTGGATCAGGTCTTCCTCGTTGATCTCCGCCTCGGTCGCCACGATCTCGGTGCGCCGCTTGTCGCCGTACTTGGAGCGGATCTCCTCGAGCTCCATGACGATGACGTCCATCTTCACCTTCTCGTCGGCGAGGATGTTGCGCAGGCGCGCGATCTCGTCGCAGAGCGTGCCGTACTCCGAGGCGAGCTTCTCGGTCTCGAGGCCGGTGAGCTTCGACAGGCGCATCTCGAGGATGGCCTTCGCCTGGCGCTCGGAGAGCAGGTAGTCGCCGCGCTTTCGCGCCGCCTCGAGCTCCGCCTCGGGCCGGCCCGCGCGCTTGACGAAGGCCTCGAGGCCCTTGAGGGGCAGCGCCATCAACTTCGCCCGCGCCTCTTCCGAGTCGCGCGATTCGCGGATGGTCTTGATCACGAGGTCGACCTCGGTGATCGCCATCCCGAGGCCCTCGACGAGCTCACGCTGGTTCTCGGCCTGGCGCAGCTCGAAGCGCGTGCGCCGCGTGACCACGTCGCGTCGGTGCTCGATGAAGCACTGGAGCGTCTGCTTGAGGTCGAGCGTCTCGGGGCGACCGGAGACGATGGCGAGGTTGATGACGCCGAACGTCGATTGCAGATCCGTCATCCGGTAAAGCTGGTTGATGGCGACCTGCGGAAGCACGTCCTTCTTCAGCTCCAAGACGAGGCGGATGCCGTCGCGGTCCGATTCGTCGCGCACCTCGGCGATGCCCTCGATGCGCTTGTCGCGCATCAGCTCGCCGATGTAGCCGGCGACGCGCGCCTTGTTGACCTGGTAGGGAATCTCGGTGACGACGAGCTGCTCGCGCTCGGGCCGGTGGGGGATCCGCTCCACCCCGATGCGGGCGCGCATGATGATCGTGCCGCGCCCGGTGCGCTGCGCCTGCTCGATGCCCGTGCGCCCGTAGATGAGCCCACCCGTCGGGAAGTCCGGCCCAGGCACGAAGCGCATGACGTCGTCGATCGAGGCGTTGGGGTTTCTCGCCAGGTGGATCGTGGCGTCGAGCACCTCGTTCATGTTGTGCGGCGGGATGTTCGTCGCCATGCCGACGGCGATGCCGCCGGTGCCGTTGACGAGCAGGTTGGGGAAGCGCGCCGGCAGGACCGTCGGCTCCTCGAGCTCGTCGTTGTAGTTGGGGATGAAGTCGACGCACTCCTTGTCGATGTCGGTCAGAAGCTCGATCGCGAGCTTCGACAGGCGCGCCTCGGTGTAGCGGTAGGCCGCCGCCGGATCGCCGTCGACCGAGCCGAAGTTGCCCTGGCCGTCGATGAGGGGGTACCGCATCGAGAAGTCTTGCGCGAGGCGCACCATGGCGTCGTAGACGCTCGCGTCGCCGTGCGGGTGGTACTTGCCGAGCACGTCGCCGACGATGGTCGCGCTCTTCTTGAACGGCCCCGTGGGGACGAGGCCCGCGTTGTACGCCGCGTAGAGGATCCTCCGGTGGACGGGCTTCAGACCGTCACGGATGTCCGGGATGGCGCGACCGATGATCACGCTCATCGCGTAATCGAGGTAGCTGTTGCGCATCTCGTCCGAGATGCTCACCGGGATCTTCTGGTTGGGCAGATTGCCCGTCGGGGGCGGGGGCGGCGGGATGTTGGCGTTCGACATGCGTATAGACCGCGCTCGGTCTACTACGGGGGCGCCCGCGAGAAAAGGGCGCCCGGCCCAAACTTCAGAGGCACTCGACCTTGTATTGCTTCACGCCGTTCGAATCGATCGTGTAGGGCGGGTTGCAGTTGCCCTTCGCCGTGGAATGCGCGGCCGGCGGTGAGCGCACGGTCGCGGTGGCGGCTGCGGTCGCGGCGGCGTGTGTCGCGGTCGGGGCGGGTTTCAAGGGCGCTGCGGTGGCGCTCGGCGGCGGTGGCGTGACCGCGTGCGCCTCGGTCATCGTGGCGGCCGGTTCCGGCGGCGTGGTGGGGGGCGGCACGGCGGCCGGAGGAGGGGGCTCCGTCGCGGCCACGGAGAGCGCGGCGGTCGTCGACGTCGAATCCTTGACCTTGCCGCTCGACGACATCGCGACGGCCACTCCGACGATCAGCAGCAGGGCGGCACCGCCCACGCCGGCACCGACGAGCACGCGCCGATCGATCCCGCTGCGCGGGACGCCAGCCGGCGGTTCGCTCTTGCCCGCGAGTGTTTCACTGGGCGGGGTGTCCGCCTGGGTCACCTCCGTCGCGTCCGTCGCGGGGGCCGGGGTCGCTTCGGCTCCGGCCGGCGGCGCGGGCGCAGGCGCGGGAGGCGCAGGCGCGGGAGACGCAGACGCGGGCGCCGGTGCGGGCGCGACCGAGGGCGGCGGGGTGGGCACGTACGGGCGGATTTGGGACTGGCTCTCGATGTCCGCCACCTTCGCCGCGCGCTCCGCGATGACCTCGCCGGCGATCGACTCCACCCACTCGCCGACCTTC
>DATIQP010000768.1:0-12447 GCA_035470765.1 Polyangiaceae bacterium
TTCGTGTCGCCGTGGTGGTCGGTCGTGCCGGAGGGCTGGGAGTCGGCGATCGAGCCGCTCATCGAGAAGCAGAACGAGCTCGATCGCCAGCGCGACGCGCAGGTCGCCGCGAAGGACGCGCACAAGCCGCCCTCCGCGGGCCTCGCCTTCACCCACGCGCGCGTGCTCGACGTCGAGCACGGGCGATGGCTGGCGGACCGGACGGTGCTCGTCGTCGGCGACACGATCAAGGCGGTCGGCCCGTCGGCGAGCACCAAGCCCCCGGCCGGCGCGGAGGTGATCGACCTCGGCAACAAGGCTCTGTTGCCCGGGCTCTGGGACATGCACTCCCACCTCGGCGACGGCGACGGCGCGCTCGACATCGCCTCCGGCGTGACGACCGCGCGCGACGTGGGCAACGATCCCGACAAGCTCGACGACTTCAAGAAACGCTTCGACGACGGCACGGCCGTCGGGCCGCACGTGCTGCGCTTCGGCTTCATCGAGGGCCGAGGCGAGAAGGCCGCGTCGAGCAAGGTCACCGCCGAGACGGAGGCCGAGGCCAAGGCGGCGGTCGAGTACTTCGCCAAGCGCGGCTACGAGGGCATCAAGATCTACAACTCGGTCAAGCCCGAGCTCGTGCCGCTGCTGGCCAAGGAGGCGCACGCGCGCGGCATGTCCGTGACCGGCCACATCCCGGTGCACATGCTCGCCAACGAGGCCGTGCGCGCGGGCTACGACGGCATCGAGCACGTCAACATGCTCTTCTTGAACTTCTTCGCCGATCACGAGACCGACACGCGAACGACGATGCGCTTCTCGCTGGTGGGCGACAAGGCGGCGAGCTTCGACCTCAAGAGCAAGCCGGTGCAAGAGTTCTTCGCGCTGCTCGAGCAGCACCACACCGTCATCGATCCCACCGTCGACGCGTTCGAGGACCTGCTCACCGGCGAGCAAGGCAAGCTCATCGCGGGCCTCGAGCCGCTCGTCGAGCGGCTCCCGGTCCAGACGCAGCGGCAGTTCTTGCTCGGCGGGCTGCCGCTCGCGGGCGACAAGCTCGAGACGTACCGCGCGTCGTTCGACAAGATGCTCGCCATGGTCAAGGCGCTGAGCGACGCCGGCATCCCGGTCGTCGTCGGCACCGACTCGCTCGCGGGGCTGATGGTGCACCACGAGCTCGGGCTCTTCGTGCGCGCCGGTCTCACTCCGGCCGCCGCGCTGCGCGACGCCACGATCGAGCCCGCGCGTGTCACGAAGCTCGACAAGAAGACGGGATCGATCGCCGCGGGGAAGGCCGCCGACCTGTTCGTGGTGGATGGTGATCCGCTGGCCCACATCGAGGACGTAGGAAAAGTCGTGAGCACGATGCGCGGAGGCGTCCTCTTCGCGTCGGCGCCGCTGTACGAGACGGTCGGCGTGCGCCCACAGCCGGCGCGCTAAGCGCGAATCCCCGTAGCGCCACGCTGGCGAGCCGCCCTAGACTCGACGGTGGGTGGACCGACTGCTGGCCGATCGTTTCGTAGTCGACGGCGACGCCCGCGCGGGCGGGATGGGGAGCGTGTACCGCGCGCGCGACACGAAGACCGGCGCGATCGTCGCGCTGAAGGTGCTGCGGCCGCGCCACGACGAGCACGACGCGGATCGGTTCGCGCGCGAGGCGCAGGCGCTCGCGGAGATGGACCATCCGGCGATCGTCCGCTACGTCGCGCACGGCGCGGCGGGCGAAGAGCACTTCCTCGCCATGGAATGGCTCGAGGGAGAGGACCTCGCCGCGCGGGTGAAGCGCGCTCCGCTGACCCTCAAAGAGAGCTTGCGGCTCGGGCGCCGCGTCGCGATCGCCCTCGGACACGCCCACGCCCACGGCGTGATCCACCGCGACGTCAAGCCGGCGAACGTCTACCTCGTCGGCGGATCCGTCGACGACGCCAAGCTCATCGACTTCGGCATCGCGCGGCTCGACACCGGGACGCCGCTCACGCGTGCGGGCATGATGGTGGGAACTCCCGGGTACATCGCCCCCGAACAGGCGCGCGGCGACGCGGAGCTCGGTCCGCGGGCGGACCTCTTCGGCCTCGGCTGCGTTCTCTACCGCTGCCTCACCGGGCGGGTCGCCTTCCCGGGGGAGACCGCGGTGGCGGTCCTCGCCAAGATCCTGTTCGACGAGGTGCCGCCGGTCTCCGAGAGCGCGCCCGACGTCCCGGCCGCGCTCGACGCGCTCGTGTCGAGGCTGCTGGCGAAGGCGCCCGAGCACCGGCCGGCGAGCGCCCTCGAGGTCGCGTCCGCGCTCGAGCACCTCGAGGCGTCGATCGAGGATGCGCCGGGGCGCGCGACGATCCCCGCGCCGGCGTCGCTGACGACGCTCGAGCGCCGCCTGGTGAGCGTGGTGCTCGTGGCGGGGCCGGGCGACGACGAGGACTCGAAGCGCACGGCCACGCTCGACACGATCCCGCTGCGCGACCTCGCGCCCACGGCGGATCCGGTGCGAGCCGCCGTCTCCGCCTTCGGCGCGCGTGCCGAGCGCCTCGCCGACGGGACGCTGGTGCTCACGCTCGCCGGCCAGGGGAGCGCCACCGATCGCGCCGCGCACGCGGCACGCTGCGCGCTGGCGGTGCGCGCGCTCTTGCCGTCGGGTCCGATGTCGCTCGCGACCGGTCACGGCCTCGCCGGCGCGCGCGTGCCGCTCGGGGACGCCATCGATCGCGCGACGCAGATGCTCGCGGCCGAGCAGGGCCGCGAGGGGGTGCCCATCGACGACGTGACCGCGGGGCTGCTGGACGCGCGCTTCGAGGTCGGCGGCGACGCGGCCTCCATCCTCCTGCTCGCCGAGCGCTCCTCCGCCGACTCCGCACGCCGGCTGCTCGGCAAGGAGAGCCCCTTCGTGGGGCGCGAGCGCGAGATCGGGACCCTGGTCGGGCTGTTCCAGGAGTGTGTCTCCGAGCCGGCGGCGCGCGCGGCGCTCGTCACCGCGCCCGCCGGTATGGGCAAATCGCGGCTCCGATACGAGCTCTTACGGCGCATCGCGCAGGAGCACCCCGCGGCACAGATCTGGATCGCGCGCGGCGATGCGATGACGAGCGGCTCGCCCTTCGGCCTCATCTCGCAGGTCGTTCGCCGCGCGGCCGGTGTCGTCGACGGGGAGCCCAACAGCCTCGCGATCCGCAAGCTCCGCGCGCGCGTGGCGAGGCGCGTGCCGGACGAGCGCGCCGAGCGCGTCGCCGAGTTCCTCGGCGAGATCGCCGGCGTTCCGTTCCCCGACGAGGACCGCGTCCAGCTGCGCGCGGCGCGGCGCGATCCGCAGCTGCTCGGCGATCAGGCGCGGCGGGCGTGGGAGGAGCTCATCGAAGCGGAGTCCGAGGACGAGCCGCTGGTGCTGGTGCTCGAGGATTTGCACTGGGGCGATCTCCCTTCCGTACGCCTGGTCGACGTTGCCCTCGCGCGCTCGCACGACCGCCCGCTGTTCGTCCTCGCGCTCGCGCGGCCGGAGGTGAAGGAGGCGTTCCCTGGCCTGTGGAGCGAGCGCGTCGTGCTGGCGCTGCCGCTCGGCGAGCTCACGCGCAAGGCCAGCGAGAAGCTCGTCCTCGCGATGCTGGGCGATTCGCTCGACCCGACCACGATCACCCGCCTGGTCGCCCAGGCCGCTGGAAATGCGCTCTACCTCGAGGAGCTGATTCGCGCGGTCGCGGAGGGCAAGCACGACACGCTCCCGGCGACGGTCCTCGCGATGGTGCAGGCGCGCGTCGAGCGGCTCGAGGACGAGGCGCGCCGGGTGCTCCGTGCGGCCAGCGTCTTCGGCGAGAGGTTCTGGAGCGGCGGGGTGCGCGCGCTGCTCGGCGGCCTCTCCAGCGAGCAGCTCGGCGAATGGCTCGCGTTGCTCGAGCGCCGCGAGGTAGTCACCTGTCGTCCCGCGAGCAGCATCGGCGGCGAGGTCGAGTACACCTTCCGGCACGCCCTGGTCCGAGACGCCGCGTACGCGTCGCTCACCGCCGCCGATCGCGAGCTCGGCCACCGGCTCGCCGGCGAGTGGCTGGAGCGAGGCGGCCTGGGCGACGCATCCGTGCTCGCCGGGCACTTCGAGGTGGGCGGCGATGCGCGACGCGCCGCGGAGCTCTACGTCGTCGCGGCCGAACAGGCCATCGCGGGCAACGACTACGCGGCGGCGCTCGCACGAGCCGAGCGGGGCACCGCGCTCGGGGCCACGGGCCGGACGCTCGGGATGCTCCGCCTTCGCCAGGCGGAGGCTCACCACTGGCGGGGCGAGTACGCGGAGAGCGCCGAGCGGGCCCGCGAGGCCCTCGGGCTGCTGGCTTCGGGCAACGGACCTTGGTACGCGGCGGTCGCCGAGCTCGGCGTTTCGTTCGCGAGGCGCGGGCGCCAGGAGGAGGCGCAAGAGGCGGCCGAGCTGCTCCTCGCGACGGAGCCGCTCTCCGAGGGCCAGGCGACGTGCATCGCGTCCGCGGTGCGGATCGCGGGCGGCGTCGTCCGCCTCGGCATGCATGACCTCACCTCACGGCTGTCGGCCCTGGTCGAACGCCTCGCGCCGCCGCTGGTATCCGAGCCCAGCGTCGCGTGCCGGCTCGCGCAGCTCCGCGCCATGCGGGCCTACTTCGCCGGCGATCACGAGGTGACGGTGCGCGTGACGCGCGAGGCCGTCGCCGCGTTCGAGCGCGCGGGCGACCTGCGCAACGCGACGGGGCAGCGCTTCAACGTCTCCGCGTCGTGCATCATGCTGGGCTCGTACGTCGAGGGCGAAGCGGAGATCCGCCGCGCCCTCGCCGACGCGGCGCGCATGGACATGCGCCACTCGATGCTCGTCGGCCGCTTCAACCTCGTCGCGGTCCTCAACCGGCTCGGGCAGATCGAAGAAGCTCGCGCAGTCGGCGAGCAGCTCGCCCTCGACTGCAACGCGCGCGAGGCCAAGCACTTCGAGGGCAACGCCCGAACGTACCTGGCCGAGGTGCTGATGATGAGCGGGGCCTGGGACGACGCGGAGCGCGAGGCCGGGCGCGCCGTCGAGCTGCTCGCGGCGACGCCGGCCGTCGCGGCGTATCCGACCGCGATCCTCTCGCGCGTGCTGCTCGCCAAGGGCGAGGTGGGCCGGGCGCGCGAGCTGTCGAAGGCGGCGGTCGAGATCTCCGACAAGCTCGGGGCCGGCCTCGAGGAGAGCGACGCGATGGCGCGGCTGACGTACGCGGAGATCCTGCGGGCGATGGGCGCTCACGACGAGGCGCGCGACGCCATCCACCTTGCGGCCGATCGCGTTCGCCTCCGCGCGTCGCGGATCACCGACGACGTCGTCCGCGGACGCTTCCTGTCGCGGGTCTGGGAGAACGCCCGCGTCCTCGAGCTCGAGAAAGAGTGGGGGAGCTAGGGCGGCAGCCAGACGCCGCGGAAATCCGCCTCGCGGAAGGGTATGTCGAGGCGCGGCGCTCGGTCGAAGCGCTCGCTGTAGAGCGGGGGAGAGGCCGAGAAGAGCGTCGGTTTGTAGTTGCGCAAGACGAGCACCTCCGCTGCCCGCCTCTCGATGGTGGGCAGCCCGCGCATCGCGTCGCGCACGTCGGGATCCTGGCAGGCCTCGATGGCCGCGGACACTCCCTCCGCGCTCCACGGGCTCGGCGCGAAGCGCGCGTCGCCGTCCGCGCTGCCGCGGGGCGGGACCGGGTCGTTGCGCCGGCGCCACAGCGAGACCTCGTCCTCGGTCGCGAACGGATCGACCGGCTCGCCGTTGAGCCACACGTTGTAGTGCAGGTGCGGAGCGACCCACGGGAACAGCAGGAGGAACTCGACGCCGGAGGCGCCCGAGAGGCCCACGACCTGCCCGCGCGCCACGCGCTCGCCAGGCTCCACGAGCGCGCGCGAGAGATGGTTGTGCGTAGTGAAGAGGCCGTCGCCGTGATCCACGCAGACTTTGAGCCCGCCCCGATCGAGCTCGCTCGCGACGCGCAGCACGACGCCCGACGCCGCGGCGACGATCGGTGTCCCCACGGGGCAGGCGAAGTCCGTCCCGAGGTGGCCGTCGTAGGTCCACTGCCCTCCGCGGAAATCTCGGCAGTAGGTCACCCGCACCGAGTACCCCTCGTCCTTCGGTTGTGGGACCCGGTTGAAGAAGTTGTAGATGGGCACGAGCCCGTCGGGGCGCGTGCGTCTTAGCCACGTCGGAAGGGAGATCGACGGCTTGAAGATGCGCGCGCTCGTCGCGTCCCAGCGGGTCGGCGGGACGTGCGGGCTGCCGCGCAAGACACGACGCACGCCGGCGACGGCGTCTTTTGCGGGTCTCAGGCCGAAGGTCTCCGCCACGCCAATCACGGGGCCCACTATGTGGGCGAGCCGCCCACCGCGCAAGCGTCGGACGCTGGCACGGGGAATGAATGGTGGGAGCGCATGGCGCACATCCTCGTCGTGGACGATGACGAAACAGCCCGGAACCTCATCGCCCAGGCGCTCGCCCGCCCCCACCGCACCATCCACGTCGCCACGCACGGAGAGGACGCCCTGGCGCAAATCTCCACGACGATGCCCGATCTGGTCATCAGCGACGTGGTCATGCCGAAGATGAACGGTTGGTCTCTCGTACGCCGTCTGCGCACGACGCACTCGACGGCGTTCGTCCCGGTCATCCTCATGACCTCGCTCGACACCGAGCGTGACCGCATCCGAGGCTTCCGCCTCGGGGCCGACGACTTCGTGAGCAAGCCGGTGAGCTTCGAGGAGCTGGAGTTGCGCGTCGAAAACGTGCTGCACCACGCACGCTCGCACGACAGGGACTCGCTGCTCGGCGCGGCCCTCGCGGGGCAGCTGGCGCAGTTCGGGCTGGCCACGGTCTTGACCGTGCTCGAGCTCGAGCGAAAGACCGGCATGCTCACCGTCACGCACCGCGGGCTCCACGCCTCGCTCGCCTTCCAGCACGGCAGGGTCCACTACGCGCGAATCGACGAGCGGCCGGAGGCCGCGGCGATCGAGTGCGCCCAGCAGCTCCTGTCGTGGAACGAGGGCAGCTTCGCCTTCGCCGAGCAACCGCTCGACGTGGAGGACGAGATCCGGATGGGCACTTCGGGGCTGCTGCTCGAGGCGGCTCGCCGCATGGATGAGCTCGACCCCATCGACGTGGAGTTCGAGGACTAGCCGAGGCCCGTCCGAGGCTGTGTGCGTGTTCTATGCAGCCCACGCACCTAGCGAAGGACGAGCCGCTTGCGCGCGGGCGCAGGCCTAGCGCGCTCGAGCGCGCCCGAAGGCACGCTCAACCGAGCTGCGCGAGCATCGTCTCGACGTTGCTTCGCTCGAACTTGCCAGGCTCCTCGACGTTGAGCTGTTGGACCACACCATCGTCGAGCAGCATGGAGAAGCGCTTCATGCGGATGCCCATCCCCTTGGGGCCCATGTCCACGTCGAGACCGAGCTTCCTCGCAAGCTCCGCGCTGCCGTCGCCGAGCATTCGGATCTTGCCGGTCGCCTTCTGATCCTGACCCCAGGCGGCCATCACGTAGCCGTCGTTGACCGACACGCACCAGACCTCGTCGACCTTCTTGGCTCTGAGCTCGTCGATGCGCGCGAGGTAGCCGGGCACGTGCTTGCTCGAGCACGTCGGCGTGTAGGCGCCGGGCAGGCCGAAGACCACGATGCGCTTGCCCTTGCAGGCCTCCGCGACCGACACCTTCTCGGGCGGAAGCGGGCACGCTTCGCCGAACCCGGTTGACTCCATGAGCGTGGCGTCGGGGATACGGTCACCGATCTTGATCATCATGGCTGCTTCCTTCTTCCCGTCGGGAGGGGCGGAGGTTAGTCGCTTCTCGTAGACGTTGTCTTCCCAGTCGTTGTCTCGCTCCTCCAGCAGGACGAACCCGTGATGGTCGTAGAGCTTGCGGGCGGACCGAAAGCGGCGCGACGAGTCCAGCCAGATGCGATCGTAGCCGGCCGCGCGCGCGAACGCCTCGGCGTGGGCGTAGAGGGCGCGGCCGACGCCGCGACCGCGCGCGGAGGCCGCCACGTAGAGACGCTTCAGCTCGCACGTTCGGCCGTCCTTCGGTCGGACCGCGACCGTGCCCACGATGCCGTCCTCGGGCGACGGCAGCTCTGCGACCCAGAAGCCGGCGCCGTTGCGCTCGTAGCGGTCCGCGGCAGAGATGTCCTCGCGCACGCCGCCGACGTTGGCCGAAAACCCGTGCTCGGCGAGCACGTCCTGGACGAGCGCGAGGACGGCGGGCACGTCGCCGGGGTTGAGAGGGCGGATGCGGAGCACGGCCGCGCGAAGGTACCAGTCTCGACGACGCAGGCGAATGGAGCTAGGCGCCAGGGCATGACAAAGCACGACTTCGCGCACGGCCCCGCGACGATTCGCCTCGGCGACCTGGAGGTCAGGCGCCTCGGCTACGGCGCCATGCGGCTGCCCGGCAAGGACGTGTGGGGCGAGCCGGAGGACCCCGAGCGCGCCCGGAAGGTGCTGCGCCGCGCCGTGGATCTCGGCATCAACTTCATCGACACCGCCTGGTACTACGGCCCGCACGTCTCCAACCGCCTCATCGTCGAGGCGCTGCACCCGTACCCGCGGGACCTGGTCATCGCGACGAAGCTCGGCGGCAAGCGCCTGCCGGACAAGAGCTGGGCGCCGTTCGCGCGGCCCGAGGAGCTCCGCGAGGGGTGCGAGCACGATCTCCGCACGCTGAAGCTCGAGCGGCTCGACGTCGTGCACATGCGCTACATGCCGTCGTCGGGCGTCCCGCTCGCCGAGTCGCTCGACGCGCTCATCGACCTGAAGAAGCAGGGCAAGATCCGCCACCTCGCGCTGAGCAACGTAGGCCGCCCGGAGATCGAGGCCGCCCTCGAGCGCACGCCCATCGTCGCGGTGCAGAACCTCTTCAACGTCTCGGGCGGGGGAGGGCAGCTCGCGAAGTTCACCCACGCCGAGGTGGACGATCCGCACGGCGTGCTCGATTTCTGCACGTCGCGCGGCATCGCGTTCTTGCCGTTCTTCCCGCTCGCGGTCGGCAACGTCCACAAGGTGCAGCCGGCGCTCGCCGACGTCGCGCGCAAGCACGGCTCGACGCCGGCCCAGGTCGCGCTCGCGTGGCTCCTCGCGCGCTCGCCGGCGATGCTGCCCATCCCGGGCACGAGCTCGGTCGAGCACCTCGAGGAGAACTGGGCTTCCCGGAGCCTGGCCCTCGAGCCGCACGAGGTCGAGGCGATCGGCAAGCCGGCCGCATGACGCTCAGCCCGGCGAGGGATACAGGCTGGGCCGGCTCGGCTCCGGCGTTTGCGACGACTCTCCCGCCGTGTCGAGCGCGAGCTTGAAGAGAATGGGCCCCACGAGCTGGTTGAGCGCCACGGTCGCGATCGCGAGGGCGCGAAACGGCGGGCCGAAGGTGGGGAACGCGCGCTCGATCGTGACGGCGAGGCCGAGCACCACACCGGCCTGAGCGACGAGCCCCGTCCACCCCCAGCGCTTGAGCACTGGGGGATCGTCGGCCATGCGGCACGCGAGCCGGTGGGCGCCCACGGTGAGGATGACGCGGCCCGCGAAGAGGATCAGCGCGACCACCCAGAGCTTGCGCAGAAGGGGAAGATCGAGCGCGGCGCCCGCCGTGGCGAAGAACACGACGTAGACGACGCTGCCCATGTCTTCGATCGCGTGCAAGAGCTTCTCGCCCTGACCCGAGAGGTTCTGAATCAAGAAGCCGGCGACGAGGAAGGTGAGCAGCGGATCGAGGCGGAGGTAGTTGATGATCTCGGTGAAGCCGAAGCCGAGGGCGACGAGCACCACGAGGATCTGTTTGTTCACGAAGCGCAGGTACGCCACCATGAGCAGGCCGAGCGACGTGCCGAGCGAGACGCTGCCGACGATCTCGTGGCCGAGGTGGCCCAGCGATTCGATCGAGAACGCGGTGCCTGGCTCGAGAAACGGCTTGACGAGCGCGATGACCGCCGAGGCGATGACGATGACGACCACGTCCGACAGCATCACGAAGGCGAGGCTGAAGGTAGCGAGCGGACCCTGCGCGCGTGTCTGGGACAGGATGGCGAGCGTCGCCGCGGGGCTGCGCGTGATGCTCAGCACGCCCCAGAGCATCGCGATGGCGAGCATCGAGGCGAGCGCCCCGCGTGCGAAGGGCAGCATCGGCGAGACGACGGCGAAGATGGCCGCCGCGCCGAAGAGCACGAGGATGCACTGCGTGAGGGCCGAAGCCGACAGCGAGCGGAGGCTCCGCTTGACGAGATCGAGCCTCAGCTCGGCGCCTCCAGCGAACGCGATCAGCGCCAGCGCGAGGGTGTTGACGGTCTGGAGCGAGTCGACCGTCTCGTGGTCGACGAGGTTGAGGAGGTACGGCCCGGCGACGACGCCGACGCCGAGGTACGCCGTGAGGTGGGGGATCCGGAACGCCTCGAGCAGCTCTCCGGCGAGCGTCCCGCAAATGAGCAGCAGCCCCAGCGCCGAGATCGTCCCGAGGCTCGTCTGCCCATGGCGCGACAGGTGTTGCGCCCCGTAGGCGACGCCGCCGAGCGCGGCGATCGCGAGCACCTGGAGGATCCGCGTCGCGAACGTGGCCTGGCGCACCGTCATGGATGCGGCCATCCTACGGTAAGGAGCGGCTCTTGGGTATGCCGCGCAGACGCGGCCTCCTTCAGCTCGCCGCGATGCGCACCGCGGTCCCGTAGGCGAGCACCTCCGTCACGCCCTGCGCGAACTCGGTCGCGTCGTAGCGCATGGCGATCACCGCGTGCGCTCCGAGTTGCTCGGCGTGCTGGAGCATCTGCACGTACGCCTCGTGGCGCGCGGTCTCGCACACCTCGACGTACTCGGCGATGTTCCCGCCGGCGAGCGACTTGAACGCCCCGACGAAGCCCTGGCCGAAGCTCGTCGCGCGGACGACGATGCCGCGCACGATCCCCAGGTACGACGTGATGCGATGTCCGGCGATGTCGGTGGCGGTCGTGACGATGATGGTCTGCGTCGGCTCGGCGCCGACGCGATAGGGGCCTTGCTGTGTGCTCACGCGCCCAGTCTACACCGCGAGCCTGACCCGCAACGATCCCAGCGGGGCAGTGAAGCGCAGACGGCGTAAAGGTCGAAAGCCATTTCGAGGTAGCCGCCGCGAGGCCGCGCCTGTAGCGTGCTGCGCTCCCCTCAGGAAGGACGCGAAAAACCTACGCATGGATATTCTCACCGCTCTCGACAATCAGGCGAACTACTCGAAGACGCAACTGCAGTTCATTCTCGCGGCTTGGATCGCGAGCAGCTTGATCGAGGGGAAGAAGAAGATCTCGCTGACGGACGGCGACGTCTCTGAGGACGACTACGACAAGACGTCGATCTACTCGCTGCTCTACGCCCTCTATCGCTCGATGGGCGAGGTGCGGAGCGACGACGGCCAGAAATACGAGTTCACCTTCAACACCTGGGGTTACTCCTGGCCCGACGCGTGGGGTCCCCAGCCGACGTCGAGCTCCGACCCGCAGCGCTTCGGCAAGAACGCGTACACGGGCCTGTACCACTTCACCGCCGCAAAGGAATACATCCAGAAGCTGGGCGGCAAGGTCCACGTCGTCGAGATGGGTTGCGGAACCGGCGCGGGCGCGCACGAGGTGTGCTCGAACGTCCTCCCGAGCTGCACCTACGAGGCCGTCGACATGCAGCAGGCCGCCATCCAGACGTGCCGCCGCAAATTCGTCCCCGAGCTGCGCGGCCGCCTCGTCGCGACGTGCTGCGACGCGACGCGCCTGCCCATCAACGACGGGGTGGCCGACTTCGTCGCCGTCAACGAGACGCACGTCACCGAGATGGCCGGCATGGTCACCGACGAGGACAAGCGCTTCTTCAAGACGGCGCATCGCCTCATGAAGAAGGGCGGCTTCCTGGTCTGGGGCAACGCCATCCCCGACTCGACCTGGCAGCCGTGCTTCGACTACCTCAAGTCGATCGGCTTCGAGATGGTCGAGGTGTGCGACGTGACCAAGGAGGCCGTGCGCGCGCGCGACGAGGACAAGCGGCGCATCGACGCCTACGTCGACCAGTGCATCTCCACCTTCCACGGCTTCCGCATCCCGCTGCTCGGGAAGAAGAAGCGCGCGGAGGCGGAGGTGGCGCTCAAGAACTTCTCGCGCAACCCCGGCACCCGCCTCTACGACAACATGGTCGACCGCACCGACACGTACAAGGTCGTGTGCGCCCGCAAGACCGCCTAGGCCAAACGCGGTAGCGAGACGAACCGGGCAAGCCGGCGCGAGCTCATCGCAGAGCACCCACTCGCTGCGGCCCGCCCGCGTCGTCACGCTGCCGCCTGCCGACCCGAACCTCGTGGCGGCCTGCGACGATTCTGGCGGCTAGTGGATCAGGGGTTACCGATCAGCAGCGGCAGGTAGTGCTTGGTGGAGCCGAGCGTGCTGATGACCGTCAGCATCTCGCCCTTCAACGGGCTCACCTGCGTGACCGTCACGTTCAGGTAGGTGATCTCGCCGTTCACGCCGGAGGGCTTGGCCGTG